>CAJADV010000433.1 GCA_903938575.1 uncultured Gammaproteobacteria bacterium | reverse complement strand
CTATAGTCCCGCCGCATCGAAACTCACTCCCTGATGCGGCCAGCCGCACGGAGGACAAAAACGCATGTCGATGCTGTCAAAAGTAGAAATTTTCGTCGGTCTCGGGCCCGACGAACTTGCCGAGCTCGAGGGGTCCTGCGTCGCGCGGAACTACCCCCGTAACACTGTGGTCATCAACGAAAACGACTTCGCTGATTCGCTCTACATCATTGAGAGCGGTCGCGTGAAGGTTTACTGCAGCGACAAGAACGGCAAGGAATACATCATGAACACCCTCGGGCCGGGGGACTATTTCGGCGAGCTCGCGCTGCTCGACGATGACCGCCGCTCGGCCTCGGTGCGCACACTTGAGAAGTGCAGCTTCACGGTCATTTTCAAGGATGAGTTCAACGCTGTCATGGGGCGTCATCCCAACATGGCGCAGACGCTTATCCGCAATCTGACGCGGCGCGTTCGCAAGCTCACCGAGAACGTGAAAAGCCTGGCCCTGCAGGACGTCTACGGACGTGTGACCAAGGTGTTGATGAGTCTTGCCGAGCCGCGCGGCGAGAAGCTCTACATCGAGGAGCGTCTTACCCAGCAGGATATCGCCGATCGGGTGGGGGCCTCTCGCGAGATGGTCGCGAGGATCCTCAAGGATCTCGCCATTGGCGATTACATCGCCTTCGAAGGCAAGAACATCATCATCAACGGGAAGCTGCCTACCAGCTACTGAGGCTTGCCGGGCCGCGCCAATTTTCATGGCGCTGCCCTGGCAAGCGTTCTGCAGGCGCTGCTGCGCCTGCTCCCCTTCAGATCACTCCGCGCTCCCGAAGACCTCCAATAGATCGGTCACCAGCTTGTCGAGTTCCATCGACATCAGCACGAAATCCGCATCCAGCCGCGCCAGTTGCTCGGCGTCTCCCTCGCCCTCGTAGCCGCCGTCGCGCTCGCGCACGTCCAGGTACTTGATCGCGCTCAGCGAGAGATCCTCGGCCAGCACGAACTGCAACCGGCCGCTCCATTCCAGACCCAGGCTTGCGACGGTCTTGCCGGCTTCGAGGTGATTGCGCACCTCCTTGGTCGCGAGCTCCTGCGCGCGGCAGCGCACCATGTTGGCCTGGTGCAGCGGATCACGCAGGTCGCAGTGCTGCCCCAGAGAGAGGCTGTTAGGAGGGCGCGTCCCGGCCAGCCAGGCGGTCATGATCTCCACCGGGCTGCGGGCTGGCACCAGCGGTTTGACGGCCAGTGTTCCCAGCGTCTCGCGGAGCAGGCTTAAAAGATCCTCGGCCCGCGCCGTGGCCCGGGCATCGATCAGCAACAGGCCCTTGGACTCGATCAACACCGCCCGGGTGAGCTGCGAACGCGTCAGCGCCCGGGGCAGCAGGTTCGCTACCGTGTCGTCTTTCAGCTCGCTGCGTTCCCGGCGTCCGAGCTTGCGTCCTTCACGGGCCTCCTGCTCCGCGACCCTGTCATCGACCGCCTCGCGAACGGCCGCGGCCGGCAACAACCGCGTTTGCGTGCGCGCGCAGAGCAGGTGGTGGTCGGCGTGGGAGTGCACGTAGCCGCCGGCCGCCGCGTCAAGCGCGGGCACCCAGCCGGTGCGGGAGAGATCGAGCCCGCCGCAGGGCTTGAAGGGGTATGCCTCCAGGCGCTCGCTGAGCGCGTCGGCCTCGCAGGTGAGCGGTGCCGTCAGGCGATAGATGCGAAGTGTCTTGAACCACATGGGCTGGCGTCCGCGGGAGGGGCGGGCATTATTGCGGAACACGGGCGCGGCGCGCACCCGTTGCATGGTTCCGGGGCAGAGTTTTCGCCTACACGCCGGGGCCAGCGCTCCTCTACAATGCTGGAAAGTGCGTTGCAGGAGCGGCCATGTGTTCGAGATCGTAAAGTCGGGCGGCATCCTTATGGTGCCCATCATCCTGTGCTCCATCGTCGCGTTGGCCATTACCATCGAGCGCTGGTGGACACTCGATGTCCGCAAGATCGTGCCGCCCAGCACTGTCGCCGAGGTCTGGGAGTGGATCCGCCGCAACGAACTGAGCGCTGAGCGCCTGCGCAAGCTGCAGCGTTCCTCTCCGCTGGGGCGCATCCTGGCCGCCGGACTCGCCAATGCCCAACACGGTCGCGAGGTCATGAAAGAGAGCATCCAGGACGCAGCCTCCCAGGTGCTGCATGACCTCGAGCGCTACCTGAATACCCTCGGTGTGATCGCCGAAGTCACGCCCTTGTTGGGTCTCCTGGGCACCGTAATCGGCATGATCGAGATGTTTACCCAGGTGCTGCAGCATGGCGCCGGTGATGCCGCGCTGCTCGCCGGAGGCATCTCCACGGCCCTGGTGGCCACCGCCGGTGGTTTGATCGTGGCGATTCCCGCGCTGATCCTGCATCGCCATTTCCTGCGGCGCGTCGACGGCATCGTGCTGGCCCTGGAGCAGGAGGCCACGCGGCTGATCGATGCGGTGTCCGGGGGCCGGCCCGTGGAAATCCGCGAGGGCGCGCGTCCGTGAGGTTCCGGCGCAGCCCGCGACGTGCCGCGCGCATCGACATCATCAACCTGATCGACGTGGTGTTCGTCACACTGATTTTTTTCATGCTGGCTACGACATTTGCCCGCGAAGGCAAGCTCCAGGTAACCCTGCCCGAGGCCGCGTCACAAGCCCCCGAGCAGAGCCGCGAGCGGCTCGAGCTGCTGGTCTCCGCCAGCGGCAGCTACGCGCTTGATGGGCGCACCCTCGCAGACAGCCGCGTCCAGACGATCATGGCTGCCCTGCGCGATGCCTCCGGCGGCGACACCGAGCGCCCGCTGGTGATAACCGCCGACGGCAAGACGTCGCACGAATGTGTGGTTCGGGCCATGGACGCGGCCGGGCGTGCCGGCTTTGCAAAACTCAGCATCACCACACGCCAGCCGCCCGGCGCCGCAGAGACCACCCCATGACGTTCACTGTGGTAATCCCCGCCCGTTTCGCCTCGACGCGTCTTCCCGGCAAGCCGCTGCTGGATATCGCCGGGCAACCGATGATCCGCCACGTGTGGGAGCGTGCCTGCCGGAGTGCGGCGGCGCGCGTGGTGATTGCCACCGATGACGAGCGCATCCGTGCCGCCGCCGAATCCTTCGGTGCCGAGGTCTGCATGACGGCCGCGGCGCACCCCTCGGGCACCGATCGCCTGCAGGAAGCCGTTCATGGTCTGGGTCTGGCGGACGACGCGATCGTAGTGAACGTGCAGGGCGACGAGCCGCTCATCCCGCCGGCAGTGATCGACCAGGTGGCCGCTAACCTCGCGCGCGAAACCGACTGCGGCATCGCCACGCTCTGCGAGCCGCTCGACACGGTGGAGGCTTTTCTCGATCCGAATATCGTCAAGCTCGTGCGCGACGATCGCATGCGGGCGATGTATTTCAGCCGGGCGCCTATCCCGTGGCCGCGCGATGACTTTGCGAGGGATCGCAGCCGCCTGCCCGAGGGCTTCCTGCCGCTGCGCCACATCGGCATCTATGCCTACCGCGTGTCTTTCCTGCACCGTTTTGTGGGCTGGCCCCTGGGGGTGCTCGAGGCCCGCGAGTGTCTGGAGCAATTGCGCGCGCTGGAGCATGGTGTTGGCATCCACGTTGCGCAGGCCTGTGCTGCCATTCCCGGCGGCGTCGACACGGCCGCGGATCTGGCGCGGGTCAACGCGCTCCTTGCGGCGGCTCCCTGATGCAGGCGGCGGTCCTTTTTGTCTGCCTTGGCAATATCTGCCGGTCACCGACAGCGTATGGCGTGCTGCTGCAAAAACTGGCGGGCCGCGGGCTGGCTGATAGCCTACAGGTGGACTCGGCCGGCACGGGTGTCTGGCACGTGGGTGAGCCCCCGGACCGTCGCGCCCAACGCCACGCTGCCCTCCGCGGCTATGACCTATCGGGACTGCGCGCGCGGCAGGTCACGGCCGCTGACTTCCATCGGTTCACCCATGTTCTCGCCATGGACCGTGACAATCTGGCGGCACTCGAGGCGATGTGTCCCGCTGATTTCAGCGGCGAGTTGGGGCTGTTTCTCAGTTATGGCTCGCGTGGCCTGCTCGAACTTCCAGATCCCTATTACGGCGGCCCGCAGGGTTTCGAGGACGTGCTGGACCTCGTTGAAGACGCGGCCGATGGCCTGCTGGCGCGAATCGGCGGGCACCCGGGGTGAATTTCCTGCCCGGCGCGGAGGTTGATCTCCGTGGCAGTAATACGCTCGGACTCCCGGCGATCGCGCAGTGGTGCACCGATATCCAGGACACCGCCGACCTACCCGCAACGCTCGATTTCGCCCGCTCCCGTGGCCTTGCCATACGTGTGCTGGGCGGCGGCAGCAATGTCGTGTTGCCAGAACGCCTTCCGGGCCTCACGTTGCGGATGCGCAGCCGTGGTATCGCACTGCTTGAGGAGACCTCGCTGGCCTATGTTGTGCGGGCTGCCGCGGGCGAGCCCTGGCATCCCTTCGTGCTGCATTGCCACCAGCAGGGCTGGCACGGGTTGGAGAACCTCGCGTTGATTCCCGGCACGGTCGGCGCCGCGCCCATCCAGAATATCGGCGCTTACGGTCTGGAGCTCGCGCATTTTGTGCAGGAGGTGCGCGGCGTCGACACGCAGAGCGGCGAGCCGCGCACACTCGATGCAGCAGCTTGTGGTTTTGGTTACCGGCACAGCGTCTTCAAGGGCTCCCTCGCCGGGCGGCTGTTGATCACGGATGTGGTTTTCGCACTGCCGCGCGCTGCCTCGCCCGTGACGCACTACGCGGCACTCGCCGCGGAGCTCTCAGGCCTTGCCGCGCCAGACCATGCCGATGTGCTGGCTGCAGTTATCGCGATCCGCCGTCG
This sequence comes from uncultured Gammaproteobacteria bacterium, assembly GCA_903938575.1. Taxonomy (GTDB): domain Bacteria; phylum Pseudomonadota; class Gammaproteobacteria; order Pseudomonadales; family UBA5518; genus UBA5518. Next base: position 14,570 of record CAJADV010000433.1, on the reverse strand, counting down.
TCGCCTGCCTGATCCCGACCTGCTGCCCAATGCCGGCAGTTTCTTCAAGAATCCCGTCGTCTCGTCCGCGGAGTTCTGGCAGCTTGAAGCGCGCTGGCCGGGCATCGCGCACTGGCCGCAGGAGGACGGGCGCGTGAAGCTCGCGGCGGCCTGGCTGGTCGAGCGCTGTGGCTGGAAGGGATACCGCGAGCATGGCGTCGGGGTGCATGAAGCGCAGGCGCTGGTGCTGGTCAACTTCGGTGCCGGCACAGCCGCGGCGCTGCTCGCCCTGGCGCGGCGCATCCAGGACTCCGTGCTGCAGCGCTTCGGCCTTGGACTCGAGATCGAGCCGGTCCTCTGCTGATGTCTCACGCCGAGTGCACGCGTATCGAACTCGCGCCCGGCGCGATCCGCGTCTGGTCCGATCTTTTCGCGGCGCAGTCCGCGCACCTCTACGAGGCACTCTGCGCCGAGGCCCGTTTCTCGCAGCACCGGGTACGCATGTTCGGGCGCGAACTGCCGGCGCCACGGCTGAGTGCCTGGCACGGCGAACCGGGCTGCAGTTACCGCTACTCCGGCGTGCGCTACCTGCCCGAGCCACTGGGCCCCACCTTGCAGCAGCTGCGCGAATCGATCGAGCGTGTGTGTGGCGAGCGCTTCAACAGTGTGCTTCTCAACCTCTACCGCGACGGCCAGGACAGCATGGGTTGGCACAGCGACGACGAAGCCGAGCTCGGCTCGTCGCCTGCGATCGCCTCGCTGAGCCTCGGTGAGCCGCGGCGCTTCCTGCTCCGTGCCCGTGCAGATCCCGCGCGACGTCACGAACTGCTGCTCGCCAATGGCTCCCTGCTGCTGATGGAGCCGCCGCTGCAGGCGCACTGGCAGCACGCTCTGCCGAAGATGCGGGGTTGCAGCGGCCCCCGCCTGAACCTCACCTGGCGCTGGGTCCGACCCACCGACAACAGGGCTGCGGACTGAAGGCTGGACAGCCGCAGCCGGATTCCTCTATTTTCTCCATTCAATGTTTCCTGCAAGCGCCACTGGGCCAAGCTGTACTGCGGCGATTCCTGCATCTTCAGGAGGAATTCCGCATGCTCAAAGTCTGGTACGGCGACTCGCTCTCGGTACTGGTCGTCGATGACCACGATCTGCTGCGTCGGGGCCTGCTCGCCCTGCTCAGCGAAATTCCTGGCGTGCGTATCTGTGGCGAGGCTCGCAGCGGCGAGGAAGCCCTGCGGCTCGCCCGCGAATTCGAACCCGATCTGGTGATGATGGATCTGCGCATGCCCGGTATTGGTGGTCTGGAGGCGGCGCGTCGCATCCGCATCGCCTTGCCCCGGGTGCGCATCATCGGCGTCACCGCGTGGGAAGAAGAGCCGCTGCAGCGCCTGTTTCGCCATGGATTTGCCGCCTGTGTGGGCAAGAGCGTAAGCCGCGAGGAACTCGAGTCCGTGATCCAGCGCGTCATGGGCGGAGAGTCGGCGCGCATCGCCGAGCCGTCTCCGCAGCGCGAGAGCGCCAATCCCTTCGATCTTCTCACCGGTCGCGAGATGCAGGTCTGCATGCTTCAACTGGCTGGCATCAAACCGCTCGAGATCGCCGCACGGCTGTTCATTTCCGCCAAGACCGTCCACACCTTCCGCTACCGGATTTTCGCCAAGCTCGGGATCTCGACGGATATCGAACTCGTCAAGCTCGCGACGCTGCATGGGTTGGCCGGCAGCGCCGTACCGGATCGTCCGGGCCCTATAATCGGGGCATGAGCGACACCCCTGTCATCGGCTTCGATCCCGCGGCCTTCGTCCGCAACCTCACCGAGCGTCCCGGCGTCTACCAGATGTACGACGCCGCCGGGGCGCTGCTGTATGTGGGCAAGGCGAGCAACCTGAAGAAGCGGGTCTCGAGTTATTTTCAGAAGACCGGGCTTGGACCCAAGACCGAGGCGCTGGTTGCTCGCATCGCCGAGATCCAGGTCACCGTGACCGGGAGCGAAACCGATGCCCTGCTGCTCGAGCAGAACCTGATCAAGAGCCAGCAGCCGCCCTTCAATATCCTTCTCCGCGATGACAAGTCCTACCCGTACATATTCCTTTCGCAGGGCGAGACCTTTCCGCGTCTTGGTTTTCACCGGGGCGCCAAACGCGCCAAAGGCCGTTATTTCGGCCCCTTTCCGGGTGCATCCGCGGTGCGCGACAGCCTTAACCTGATGCAGAAGGTCTTTCGCGTGCGCCAGTGCGAGGACAGCTTTTTCCGCAACCGCTCGCGCCCCTGCCTGCAGTACCAGATCGAACGTTGCTCTGCTCCCTGCGTGGGCCTTGTGAGCGAGGAAGACTACGCCGACTCCGTGCGGCGCACCGTGTTGTTCCTTGAGGGCAAGAGCACGGTAGTCCAGACCGAACTGGCCGATGCCATGGAGCGCGCCGCGGAGCGTCTGGAGTTCGAGCGTGCGGCGGTGCTCCGAGACCAGATTCGCCACCTGCAGGCGGTGCGCGAGCGTCAGGCGATCGAGAGCGGTGATGGCACGCTGGATGTGATCGCTGCTGCCGCGGGCCCTGGTGCCGCCTGTGTGCAGGTGCTGTTCGTGCGTGACGGGCGGATCCTCGGCAGCCGCAGTTACTTTCCACGCTGCAAGCTCGACGAGGGTGCAGCCGAGGTGCTGGCGGCCTTCGTGCCGCAGTTCTACCTCGGTGCGCGGGATGACCGTGACATTCCGCGCGACATCCTGCTCTCCGACGAACCCGAGGATCTCGAGGTGCTCGCTGAGGCGCTGTCGCAGGCCTGCGGTCACCGTGTTGCCATCACCGCGCGAGCGCGCAGTGCACGCGCACAGTGGCAGCGGCTCGCGCGCGAGACGGCCCAGCAGAATCTCGGCAGCTTTCTCGCCAGCCGCACCCGCATGCATGAACAAATGGCCGAGCTTCAGGAGGCGCTCGGGCTGGAGGCGGCTCCCGAGCGGATCGAGTGTTTTGACATCAGTCACAGCGGTGGCGAGCTTGCCGTGGCCTCCTGCGTGGTCTTCGACGGCGGCGGGCCGCTCAAGTCCGATTACCGGCGCTTCAATATCGAGGGCATCCGTCCGGGGGACGATTACGCCGCCATCCGCCAAGCGCTCGAGCGCCGCTACACGCGCCTCAAATCCGGCGAGGGCAAGCTCCCCGACCTGTTGCTGATCGACGGCGGCAAGGGGCAGCACACGCAGGCGCTGGAGGTCATGGAGGAATTGCAGATCGAGGGCGTCACGGTAGCCTCCGTCGCCAAGGGCACGACCCGCAAGGCAGGCTTCGAGACCATCATTCTGGGGCGCGAGCGGCGCGAACTGGTGTTGCCCCCGGACTCGGTCGCGCTACACCTGATCCAGCAGGTGCGTGACGAGGCTCACCGATTTGCCATCAGCGCACTGCAGAAGCGCCGCGCGAAGAAAAGCGCGGGCTCGCCGCTCGATGACATTCCCGGCGTGGGCCCACGGCGTCGCCGCGAGCTGTTGCGTTATTTCGGCGGCTTGCAGGGCATCAAGGCGGCCAGCCTCGAGGAACTCATGCGGGTGCCGGCCATCAGCCGCAAGATCGCCGAGGACGTTTATGCTTCTCTCCACGAGTCCTAGTCATGGCATGTTGATGTGCTCACGCTGATAATGTGGTCATGAACGTACCCAACGCGCTCACTCTGTTTCGCATGGCCCTGATCCCGGTCTTCGTGCTGGTGTTCTGCCTGCCGGTTCACTGGAGCGCTCCGGCATCGGGTCTCATCTTCGTGGTCGCCTCGATCACCGACTGGCTCGATGGCTACCTCGCCCGCAGGCTGAAGCAGTCGACCTCCTTTGGTGCCTTCCTCGATCCCGTCGCCGACAAGCTCATGGTGGCCATAGCGCTGGTGCTGATGGTCTGGCAGCAGGATACGGTGTGGTTCACCTTGCCGGCTCTGGTGGTGGTGGCACGTGAGATTCTGGTGTCGGCATTGCGTGAATGGATGGCCGATATCGGCAAGCGGGGCAGCGTCAAGGTTTCCTTCGTCGGCAAGGTGAAGACCACCGTGCAGATGATCGCCATCATCGTGCTGCTGGTGGTCGATCCCGCTGCGCCGAGCCCGCTGTTCTACCTCGGATATGTGCTGCTTTACGTGGCGGTGCTGCTCACCATCTGGTCGGCCGGTCTCTACATCCGGGCCGCGTGGCAGGACCTTGCCGAGGCCGCCTCACAGCCCGGCGCCTGAAAATCATGCGTCCTTGCCTTGACAGCAAAGGCGCGCTCGCTAGAATGCCGAGGCCCAAGCGGAAGCTGTCCGCTGGGCACGATGCGGGAATAGCTCAGTTGGTAGAGCGCAACCTTGCCAAGGTTGAGGTCGCCGGTTCGAATCCGGTTTCCCGCTCCAGATTCCTCATCTTGCCGTCCGTCACGGGCGGCAGGATCCGAATCTTTCCGGCGCGGTGGCAGAGTGGTTATGCAGCGGACTGCAACTCCGTGTATGCCGGTTCGATTCCGACCCGCGCCTCCAATTATTCAATGTTTTCAAGGCTGATTTGCTAGCATGCCGTTGCCGCGCCAGCGGTGACGCATGTCGCCTTCACTGATCATGCCCGGATGGCGAAACTGGTAGACGCAAGGGACTTAAAATCCCTCGGCCTTACGGCCATGCCGGTTCGATTCCGGCTCCGGGCACCAGTTGACTTTCTGCGTCTCAGGATTGCGTGGCGACTGAAGGCCACAGGGGCGGTAGTCAGGGGCGAGCGCAACCCGCTCACGGCCCGTCAGCATCAGCCCGGCGCGTAGGCTCCCAGAGTGCTCGAGAACGTCCTGTAGCTGAGCGCATGGCGCTGTGCCGCGTCAGGCTCGCTCATCCAGGAGCGCAGCCGTTGCCCAGCCCACACCCGCAGCACTGCCCCGTGCAGGAGGCGCACCAGCAGCACCAGAGTGGTGAGTCCGGTCCAGGCCGCTACGACCACAAGGCCCCAGTCGGGCCGGCCTAGCAGCATGGCCAGGGTGAGGATTATGAGACAGGGGTTGCGTCGCGCCGTGACCAGCCGGAACCAGGCATCGAAGGGGCGCCAGCCAAACACCGAGCAATCCGCGAACAGGTGGAACAGACCCTCGACGATGCGCCCCCCCACGTAACCCACGATTATGAGCTCATAGATCCGCCCCTCGGCTACGCCGGCGACGGCGTCGAGTTCGGCGATGGCCTCGCCCCAGCAGATGTACCAGACCGGCGGATGCAGCAGGTCTATGCCGTGATCGAAGTAGTGCCCGAAGCGGCTCGATTGCACGGTAACCCGGGCGAGCTTGCCGTCGACCGTGTCGAGCAGGGTCATCAGCCAGCCGGCCAGCAGGCCGCTCCAGAAATATCCCTCGATGAACAGGAATGCGGCGGCCACCGTGAGCACGAAACTCAGCAGGGTGACCGCGTTTGGCGTCACCGCATGGGCTGCGCACCAGCGCACGATGTGCTTGGCCGGTCGCGGCCACAGCCACTTGGTGACGAGGTCTGTGATGCCCTTGTAGGCGTTGCCGTAGAGCGTGTCCTCCAGAGCTGCACGGCGTGCCTCCGTGAGGGGCTCGAGCATCGGGGTCTGGGTGCGCCGCAGGCTGTGATCGAAGCTGCTCAGCTCCGCGACCGGGATTTGGGCGAGGCCAGCGGGCAGGGAGGCATTCTGGTCGAGCAGTGCAGTCTCTGTGGCGTCGGCATCGGCGCGTGCCACGAGTGCGGCCGCCCGTTGTTTCTCCTGCGAACACAGAACGGTACCCGGTCGTGCGAGCAGCGAGGAAAGGGTGCGGTTCTCGAAGAGGTAATCGGCTCGCAGCAGCAGGACCTGGTCCGCATCGGCCGCATCGCCAATTTTGAGCGCACGAAGCTGCCGTGCCAGTCGCTCGCGGGAGTCGAGCCCCCACAACGATATCGCCGATTGGCCGAGGATCCGTGCAGTGACGGTCATGTGCGCGGTGTCCTGGTCAGGGTGGCAGGCAGTTGCCGTCAGGGAGGCGGTGTCAGCCGAGTATAAGTGCTGGTGTCAGGGGCGGCCAGCCGGCGTTGTCGCCAGCGCGCATGAGTGATGCCATGCCGTCCGTCACGAGAGGTTGGTCCACCCCGCCGGGTCGAAGGCAAGCCTGTTTTTTCGAACTGCATACGTACTTGGGGAGGCGAGACCTGAATCTACGGGTGCAGGGCATCACTCCCGGGCAGCTGCGCTCCGGGGGTGAGGCACGACGCTGAAGTCGCTGGTCTCGAGTCGCGGCCAGCGGCGCATTGATTCCTCGGCACGCGCCAGGTCGAGGCGCGTGTCGACCTCGCACCACCCCAGCCCGTGGATGGAGCAGATGCCCACAAGACCCTGCCGGGCAAGTGCATCCACGGCGGAGAGGTACCAGGAGCCCAAGCCCTCGCGACTGCGCATTGCCGCGTCCAGTCTTGCCGCAAAGGCCGCGCCACCCACAGCATCAAACGCCAGCATGCCGATCGACTCACCGTTCACTTCAGGGAGACCAAGCCGCTTACCTACTCGCTGCAGGCGCTTGCCTTCCGCGACGATGAGCATGTCGTCATCATCGTAATGGCCTTTGTGGTCGGCCACGAGGGTGATGGGATTGTTGACGCGCTCCGCGAGAAGCCGCTGCAGCACCTGCGCCTCGAACAGCGTGTCGCCGTTAAGTACCACGAATTCGCCCCGCATCTCGTGGCGCATAAGCCAGCAAGTGCCCAGGTTGTCGCAGTGCTCGAAGAAGGGGTTGTACTCCGTGCGTATCCGTAAATCGCCGAGCTCCAGCCCGGCGACTATCTCCTCGACCACGCCGGCCTCATAGCCTGTGGCAATCACCACCTCGTCCACTGCGCAGAGGCTGACTTCCCGCAATTGCCACTCGAGCAGCGGGCGGCCGTTGATGGGAAGCGAGCACTTCGGGCGCGATTCGGTCAGGGGCAGTAGCCGACGACCTTGTCCAGCGCTCAGGATGATGACTTTCATGGAGGTGCAACCCTTCTGTCTTATTTGTGAAACTTAGAGTATCTGCGGCGCTGGCGCAATGCGTGGAGCGGACCTTTATCTGGCCCTTGCGCATTTGGGCGCGCTATTGTTGCCCGGCCCGATACCGATTTTGCAAGGTGAGCTCCGATGGATGAGATGGCAGAACTGCGCCGGCGCATCGAGACGCTGGAGTCCCGCGAGGCCGTGCGCGAAGCGATGTGCCGGTACTGGCGGGTCCTCGACTACAAGCTTTGGGAGCAGCTCGACGATTGTTTCACTGAAGATGCCGACGCCGATTGGGGTACGGGTAACTGGCAGGCGCTCGGGCGAGCGCAGATTCGCGCCTTCCTCCACGGCAACGAGAGCCAGGAGGGACTGCGTCTAAGCCACTTCGGACACAACGCCGAGGTCAGCATCGATCCCGCAGATCCCGCCGGTGCGAGCGCGATCTTCAAGCTGGAAGACTGGGTTACGCTGCAGGGCGTGACCATCATGAAGGGCTTCGGGCAGTACCGGATGCAGTTTCGGCGGGGTACCGACGGCATCTGGCGCATCAGCCGGTTGCGCCTCCTCCACGACTACCGCGAGGAATTTCCCCGTTTCGTCGATGGCCGTCGCGTTGCCACCACGCCCGCGCTGGATCAGGGCTGAGCCGGAGGCGCGACATCGCACATGGATGCGCCGGCCAAACCGCGACTGCTGCCGCTCGGCGATGCCGCGCTTCTATTGGAGTTCGGCACCCACATCGATGTCGCCGTGAACGCGCGGGTGCTTGCAGCATGGCGAGCGATTGAGGCGAGTCATCTGCGCGGAGTGCACGATGTGGTGCCCGCCTATGCCAGCCTCGCGGTGCACTTCGATCCCCTGCAGTGGGATGCCGATTCTCTAGGAGAGCGGCTTCTCGAAGTCAGCTCTGCTGTGATACCCGAAACACCTGCTCCGCGCTGCGTCGACGTGCCCGTCTGCTACGACCCTGAATTCGCGCCCGATATCGCCCGCGTGTCTGCCCACACAGGTCTGTCTGCTGATGAGGTGGTCAGGCGGCATGCTGGCGCCACCTACCGCGTTTTCTTTCTGGGGTTCACGCCGGGTTTTCCCTATCTGGGTGGCCTTGACCCTGCGCTTGCAACCCCGCGCCGCGATTCGCCACGCTCCCGTGTTCCCGCGGGATCTGTCGCAATCGGCGGCGTGCAGACCGGTATCTATCCGATGGCTACTCCCGGGGGTTGGCAGATCATCGGCCGCACACCGCTCAGGCTCTTCGATGCCGCACGTGAGCCCTGCTGCTCGGTGGCACCGGGAGATTCCCTGCGATTTTTCGCGGTCTCTGCCTTGGAGTTCCGTCGGCTTGAGGCCGCGGACTGAGTCATGCTCGGATGCATCTCCCCCGGGCTTCTTGCCACGCTTCAGGACACCGGCCGTCGTGGGCGGCAGGCCCTTGGTATCGGTACTGCCGGTGCGATGGATCTGTTCGCAGCCCGTGTAGCCAACGCGCTTCTCGCCAATGCCGATGATGCACCCGTGCTCGAGATCACGCTGGGCAGCGCGGAATTCGTCGCCTTGGCTGATGGCTGGTACGCGCTTTGTGGTGCCGATCTCGAGGCCACGTTGGACGGTGCTGAGCTGCCTCTTTGCGCGCCGTTTCGCCTCGCACCCGGCCAGCGCTTACGGCTGCCGCGTGCCCGCCGTGGCAGTCGGGCGTATCTTGCAGCGACCGGGGGTTTTGCCGCCGATCGTGCCTTCGGGAGCGCTGCCACCGATCTGCGAGCAGGCTTGGGTGGTTTGCATGGGCGTGCGCTGCAGCGCGGAGATGAATTGAAAGCGCAGGCACATCGTGAACCCACGCGATTGCCCCGGCGCGTCTTCACATCACTCGCGCATCCGGCAGTTGTCGCGGAGCAACCACTTGGTCTGATTGCCGGTCCGGCTCTGCACGCGATATCTCCCGCCGATCGCGCGCAGCTTCTCGGGCAGCACTTCACGGTGAGTCGGGCTTCTGACCGGATGGGGCTCAGGCTGGAGGAGGCCTTAGCCTCCGCTGCGAGCCTCCCCCAGGCGCTGTCGGCGCCGGTGGTCTTCGGCACCGTGCAATTGCCGCCCGATGGCAAAGCCATCATATTGGGTGCAGACCGCCAGACCACCGGTGGTTACCCCGTGGTGGGTGTGGTGGCGAGTGTGGATCACGCGCGCGTCGCGCAGCTTCGTCCGGGTGAGCGGCTGCGCTTTCATGAGATGGACCTGATCGAGGCGCGCGAGGCATTACTCGCGCGTGAACGCCAGTTTGCGCAGCTGCGAATCGCCGCGGCGGCATGGTGGCGGGAGGAGTAATGGCGTATATCGATCTCAATGCAGATATCGGCGAAAGCGTCGGCGCGTGGCGTATGGGCCTCGATACGGATCTGTTGTCGCTGGTGTCTTCGGCCAATATCGCATGCGGATATCACGCCGGCGATCCCCGCACGATGACCGAAAGCGTGGCGCATTGCCTGCGTCATGGCGTGGCCATCGGTGCGCATCCCTCATACCCCGACCGGGAGGGTTTCGGTCGTCGCGAGATGGCGCTGTCGCCCCGCGAGATCCGTGAGGCTGTCATCTACCAGGTGGGCGCCCTTGCAGGTATCGCCTCTGCTGCGGGTGCCCGGCTCGTGCACGTGAAACCGCATGGCGCCCTCTACAACCGCGCAGCGATCGATGCCGCGGCCGCGGAGGCAATAGCCTGCGCTGTTCGTGATATCGATCCCTCACTCGCACTCGTGGGTTTGGCCGGTTCGCTGCTGCCGGCCGCAGGACGCGCCGCTGGCTTGCGGGTCCTCGAGGAGGGATTCGCTGATCGGCGCTACACCGCGCGCGGCCTGCTCGCGCCGCGTGGCGAGGCAGGGGCGATGATCGAGGACCCTGCCGAGTCCGCGGCGCAGGTGCTGGCCATGGTGTGTGAGGGCAAGGTGTCCGCGATCGACGGCGAGCCTGTGATGCTTCGCGTCGATACCGTCTGCCTGCACGGCGACGGACCGCAGGCCGTTGTCTTCGCGCATCAATTGCGCAGGGCACTCTCCGGTGCCGGCGTCGTGGTGCGGTCACCCGTCGCATGAGCTGGTTGCCGCTCGCCGGCATCGCCGTCGTCATCCTCGGCTTTGCGTTGCGGCTTAACGGCGCACTCGTGGTGGTGAGCGCCGGCGTGGTGACCGGATTCGCTGCCGGCATGAATGTCCACGAGATCCTCGTCGCCTTCGGCGAGGGTTTGCGCGACAACCGCTTCCTCGCTCTCTTCCTGCTGACGCTACCGGTACTTGGCACGTTGGAGAACCACGGTCTGCGCGAGCATGCAGCAGGCTGGATCGCGCGTCGTCGCACCGCCGGGCTCTTCCGCGTCCTTCTTATATATCTCGGTGTTCGCCAGCTGACGGCGGCGCTCGGTCTCGTGAGTCTCGGCGGTCAGGCGCAGACGGTGCGACCCCTGCTGGCGCCGATGGCAGAGGCAGCGGCAGAGCGTGATTGCGAAGATCTGTCGGCGCAGTCGCGCGAGGATCTGCGCGCAATGTCCGCAGCGACGGACAATGTGGGGCTTTTTTTTGGCGAGGATATCTTCGTCGCTTTCGGTGCAGTGCTGCTGATGCAAGGGGTCTATGCGAACCAGGGCATCGCTCTTGAACCGCTCGAGATTGCGTTGTGGGGCCTGCCGACAGCGGTGTGTGCCTTCCTGATTCATGCCTGGCGGCTCGCACGGTTCAGCCGTCGCTTTCGCCACGAGCGGCCCGCGCCATGATCACGATTGAGCACATCTATGTGCTGATCGGTCTGTTTCTGCTGGTGGCGGCGTTGCAGACCTTGAGCGATCGGGGCAATGCACGCCGGTTTTCCAGCGCAGCCTTCTGGAGCCTGCTGGCAATTGCTTTTCTCGCCGGCGACTATCTACCCGCGGATGTCATGGGCGCATTGGTAATAGCGCTCGCGATCATTGCGGGTGCCGGCGGCCTGCGTGGTGGCAGCCATCCTGCTCCAGAACTCGTTGCGTGCCGTGACGGCGCGGCCCGTTTGGGTCACTGGTTGTTGCTGCCCGTGCTCATGATTTCGGTCCTGACGCTGGTACTTGCCGTGGGCCTCAAACATGTCGAGATCGGCGGCAAGATGCTGATCTCGGCCAAGCAGACCACAGTGGTTTCTCTGGGCGCGTCCTGCACGGTGGCATTCTGCCTGGCACTGGGCATCACGGGTGAGCGTCCGCTGCGCGCAGTCCATGCGGGCAGGCGGCTTCTCGATGCGGTCGGCTGGGCTGCCTTGTTGCCGTTGCTACTCGCAGTGCTGGGCGGCATATTCGCGCGGGCCGGCGTGGGCGAACTCGTGAGCCGTCTGCTGATGGATGCCCTGCCGCTCGGCAATCAGGCCGTGGCCCTGTTGGCATACGCATTCGGCATGGCGCTTTTCACCATGGTGATGGGAAATGCTTTCGCGGCGTTCCCGGTGATCAGCATTGGCATCGGATTGCCGGTGCTCGTGGGTCAGCACCACGCTGACCCTGCGCCGCTTGCCGCGCTCGGGATGCTCGCCGGTTACTGCGGCACGCTGCTCACACCCATGGCTGCAAACTTCAATATCGTTCCCGCAGCGCTGCTCGAACTCCGCGACCAGCACGCGGTCATCCGGGCGCAGTCATCAACTGCCGTGCTGCTGTTCTGCTGCAATCTGGCGCTGCTGTTTTTCCTCGTCTGATTCGCGCGCAAATCATCGGGGCATGGCTCCACACCCCCGGCACTGGAGCGTATGCTTTTCGCACCGCTGACGAGGTGATGCGACCATGATCGAGTTCGAGCTGAACGGGCACGCCATAGCAACAGATGTGGACTCGACCATGCCGCTGCTTTGGTGGCTGCGCGACAACCAGGGTCTCACCGGCACCAAGTACGGCTGCGGCATCGGCGCCTGCGGCGCATGCACCGTTCATATCGACGGCGAAGCGGGGCGCGCCTGTCTGTCTCCGCTCGCATCGCTCCAGGGTCGCAAGGTGCGCACGATCGAGGGGCTGTCCGCTGGCACGCTGAATCCCGACGGTCTGCATCCGCTGCAGCAAGCCTGGATTGCCCACGACGTTGCCCAGTGCGGCTATTGTCAGGCCGGCCAGATCATGAGCGCGGCAGCTCTGCTCGCGAGCAACCCGCATCCCGATGATTCGGCCATAGATGCCGCGATGGCAGGGAACATCTGTCGCTGCGGCACCTATCTACGCATCCGCGCCGCAATACGCGCGGCGGCGGCCGGCGGGCAAGCCTGATGAAGCCCTGCAAACTGTCGCGTCGCGCTTTCGTCCGTGCCGGTGGAAGCGCCGGAGCTCTACTCGTTTTCGGCCTCAGGACCGGGCCCGGTGAGGCCTCGCCCGCGGTCGTGTTGGCGCCAAATCTGTTCGTCTCGATGGATGCGCGCGGTGCCGTTTTCATCACCGTCAGTCGCGGCGAGATGGGGCAGGGCGTGCGTACCGTGCTGCCCCGCATCCTCGCCGATGAACTCGAGGCCGATCTTGAGCGTGTCGATATCGTGCAGGCGCTGGCAGACCCCCGGTACGGGGATCAGAACACCGACAGTTCGCGCAGCGTGCGGATGCTATGGGGGCCGCTGCGCCAGGCCGGTGCGGCCGCACGCGAGATGCTGGTGCATGCGGCTGCCGACTACTGGAAGCTGCCGGCTGCGCAATGTCGGGCTCGTCATCATGCGGTCGAGCATCCGCCGAGCGGACGCAGGATCGATTACGCACAACTGGTCGCGCGCGCCGCGCGTTTGCCCGTACCCGAGAACCCGCCGCTCAAGGATCCCGCCGACTTCCGCTATATCGGGGTCTCGGCGCCCATGCGTGATGCCCGCGACATCGTCACCGGTGTTGCCACCTATGGTTATGACGTGCGCCTGCCGGGCATGAAGTACGCATGTGTCGCGCGAGCGCCTGTTTTCGATGCGCGTCTCCGCAGCGTCGACGACACCGCAGCGCGCGCGGTACCCGGTGTGGAGGGGATCCTGCGCATTCCGTTCTCGGCGCATCCGCGCGGCTTCCGTCCGGAGGAAGGCGTGGCGGTGCTGGCTGATTCCAGCTGGTCCGCAATGCGTGGTCGTGATGCGCTCGTGCTCGACTGGAGCTTCGGGCCTAACGCGAACTATGAGACAGCCGCCTTTCGCGAGGAGTTGCGCCAGAGCGTGCGCGCGCCCGGGAAGCTGCGTTTGCAGCGCGGCAATGTGGCGGCCGCCCTCGCGGGTCCAGGCACGCTGATCGAGTCAGAGTACGAGACAGCCATGCTTGCCCACGCTCCTATGGAGCCGCCGGTTGCCGTTGCCTGGGTTCGTGATGGTGGCTGCGAGATATGGGCGCCGGTACAGAATCCGCAGGATGTACGGCTCAAGGTCGCGGAATGGCTGGGGCTGCCTCCGGCGCGGATCACGGTGAATGTGACGCTGCTCGGTGGTGCTTTCGGGCGTAAATCGCAGGCGGATTTCGTTTTCGAGGCAGTGGAGGTGTCACGCCAGTCAGGCCTTCCGGTCAAACTTTTCTGGACCCGTGAGGACGATATCCGCAATTGCTATTTCCACGCCGAGTCCCTGCACCGCATGGAGGCGCGGATCGGTCCCGACGGTCTGCCGGTGGGCTGGCGCATGCGCACCGCCTATCCAACCATGGACTGGATCGGAGAGAGCGACGCCGAGTACCCGGGGCCATGGGAAACCGGGATGGGGCTCACGAACATGCCCTTTGCCGTGGACAATCTCCTGATCGAGGCCTGCAGGGCGCGCGTTCCAATCCGCATCGGTTGGCTCCGCTCGGTGTGCAATCTCTGGCATGCATTCGCGCTGAACGGATTCATCGACGAAATGGCCGCTGCCACTAACGCTGATCCCGTGGCCTACAGGCTCCGGTTGCTCGGAGAGGACCGTGTGTTCGATGCGCCGAACGAAGAGCCCGATGCACTCAGTAACTTCAGCGGCCTGACGGTGGATACCGGGCGCTATCGCCGTGTCATCGAACATCTGGCTGCGCAGGTCGGTTGGGGGAAGCCGCTGCCGAAAGGACATTTCCGGGGTGTCGCAGCACACAACAGTTTTTACAGTTATGTCGCGACGGTTGTGGAGGTCGAGTACAGCGGCGAGGGCGAGCCTCGAGTGGTGCGCATCGACACCGCGATCGACTGTGGCCGTGTCGTCAATCCCGAGGGCGTGCGCAAGCAGATCGAGGGTGCGGCAATCTTCGGCCTGGGTGCCGCGCTCTTCGGCGAAATCACTGCACGCGATGGTCGCGTCGAGCAGAGTAACTTCGGTGACTACCGGATTCTGCGGATGACGCAGGCGCCACCGGTGATCGAGGCGCACATCATGCAGAGCGATGCTGATCCCGGTGGCGTGGGCGAGCCGCCCACGCCGACGATCGCGCCAGCGCTGGCTGCTGCGCTTTTTGCCGCCACGGGCGCTCGCCGCCGCAACATGCCGCTGCTTGCCTGACGCCTCGCGCCAGTTGTGGAGGCCTCATCCCTAACCATTCGCTGGTCTACGCGCAGCGATTTTCGCGGACCATCTGCGGCGACGTTTGTGTTTTTGCCGGTGCAGTGCGCATCTGTAGGCCGTCCCGCCTCATAGATCGGCGTCGGGCCAGAGAGTGAAAAGTTGTGAT
>CAJADV010000432.1 GCA_903938575.1 uncultured Gammaproteobacteria bacterium | reverse complement strand
CCCTCGATCAGTACCACTGCATCGCTGAGTGCGATCTTGCTGCGGCCGTCGATCAGGCGATCTGCCACCAGCGCGATGGTGGTGCCGGCTTCCGCACTGCAGGCGATGAGTGCGATTGCGGCTGACGCGAGCCAGTTGCGGCAAGTGTGTTTTTTCGCGGGGCTAGCCTGGATCGTCATGGCTTAAGTCATCCCTGCTCTGATGTGTACGGGTTTCATTCAAGGCCTGACGGTCGCAGTGCCAGCGCTGTAACGGATATCCAGCGCCGGAAGGCCGAAGCGTTCGTTCTGGAGGACCACCTGCCCGATGATCTCCCGCGCCTCGGCCGTGTCGCTCACGAGCTGCGGTATCCCGCTGGTTGTGAGGGAGTTGCCGTAGCCTTCCTCTACCGGGTGCAGCACGATCGCGGAGAGTTCCCCGTTCGCGAAGCGGCTTTCCGCGAGCACACTCTGGAAGGTGAAGGGCGTCGCGAAGGTCTGTTTGTTGAGAGGCGCCGTGAGGTCGTAGTCGGTAGCCTTGGCCGGGTTTTCCCAGGCGGCGGCAAGTGTGGCCCCGTTGCCGCGTCGCAGATCGGCGGGAAGCGGCTCTTGTATGTCGCTCCAGAAGAAATTGCCCAGGCCGTAGAACACGGGGCGTTTGCCGCGCGCCGGCGAGTCGTAGACCTCTATTGCGCCCAGATTGTGATTGCCGGTGGCCACGAACAGGTCGGCACCGCTGTCGATTGCGTCGTGGGCCAGTTGCCGCAGGAAATCTGCCGCGCCGGCGGGTGTGTCGCCGCCCTCGCAGTTGCGCGAGCACTCGTGGCTGTGGATCGCCACGATCACGAAATCCGCATGCTGCTGCGCGGTGCGCACGCTCTGCAGTATCTCGGCGAGATCTACCGGATCCATGCTGTAAGACGCCGATGCATCCTCTGCCTGCCGGAATTTCTGGCCGAACAATTCGCCCGCGGTGCCCGCCTCGTCGCAGTGCTGTGGCTGCACGGCGCAGCGCGCGGCCTGCAGTGCACGCAGGGCGGCCGGCGGCACATGCAGGACCGCGGCAAGATGCAGCCCGCTGATCCCGGGCCGCCCCGGCGCGAGTCCGGATGCCGGCAGCGACTCGCTGGTGGGGCGGAACGTCGAGGCGAGCGAGATCAGCGCGACCCGCGCATGTGCAGCCTCGAGATACTGCGGCGCCCGTGCTGCCCCGTGGGTGTCGCCGGCGCCTGCGTGCACGATGCCGGCCTGGTCGAGCCAGCGACCGGTCTCCTGCATGCCTTCTATGCCCCAGTCGAGCGTGTGATTGTTCGCGCGGGAGACCACGCCGAAGCCCATCTGGCGCAGATCTCCTGCCACGGCCGGCAGGGAGGAATTGGTCCAGTCGCCGTCCCAGGAATACGGTGAGCCTTTGAAAGTGCGTGGATCGAAGATCGTGGTTTCGAGGTTGCCATAGGCCACATCGCTTCGCTGCAGGATTCCCACCAGAGAGCCAAAGGCGTCCAGGCGTCGGGCGTACTGGCTGAGCGGGCGCGAGATGATCAGGTCTCCTGCGGCGCTCACCGCGAAGCCATCGGGCACCTCCATGTCGAGTTCGCGGGCTACGGGGCGTTTGGGGTCGAATTGCGCAGGATCTTTCGCGACGGGATCTGCGGGGCCGAAGCGCGCGTCGTCGGCCCGCAAGGCGCTAGCGGCCATGCAGAGAGCCAGCGCTGCGGTGAGCATCGGGCGGAAGTGAGCCATCCACGGGGCTCCGTGCTTGCGTGGCCCTCAGAGTACCGCAAGTCGTCCTGCCTCATTGCCGGCTTTTGCTTACGCCGCTCCTCCGCGCCCGCTAGAATCCGCCTCCGCCCCGCACCGGAGCCTCGCCATGAGCCGTATCCCCGAAGACCTGCGTTATTCGTCCACGCACCAGTGGGCGCGCCCCGGCGCCGACGGCCTGGTGGTGGTAGGCATCACCGATCACGCGCAGGAGGCGCTCGGCGATGTTCTGTTCTGCGAGTTGCCCGCCGTGGGCACGCGCTTCGCGGCCGGCGAGCAGTCCGGCACGGTCGAGTCATTGAAAGCGGCCTCCGAGGTCTACGCGCCCGTTACCGGTGAAGTAGTCGCGCTGAACGAAGCGCTGGCGAACACGCCCGAGCTGGTGAACGAAGCGCCCTATGGCGAGGGCTGGTTCTACAAGCTCCGCGCCGCAGATCCCGGGGAGCTCGACACCCTGCTCGATGCCGGCGGTTATACCGCCATGGTTGGTGGCGCATGAGCGCGCTGGCGCCTCTGCAGCTGCGTCGTCACGAAGACCGGCGCGTGCGCCAGGGCCACACCTGGATCTACAGCAACGAGATCGATACCGACGCCACACCCCTGAAGGGCTTCCAGGCAGGCGACCAGGCGTTGCTTCAGGGCGCGAGCGGCAGGCCCCTCGGGGTCGCGCTGGTCAATCCGCATTCGCTGATCTGCGCCCGGCTGATCCACCGTGACGGCACCGAAGCAGTCGGCGCCGCCCTGATCGAGGCGCGGCTGGCCGCTGCCCTGCGCCTGCGCGAGCGGCTCTTCAGCCAACCTTTTTATCGTCTGGCCTATGGCGACAGTGATGGTCTCCCGGGATTGGTGGTGGATCGCTTCGGTGAGCACCTGGTGGTGCAGGTGGGCACTGCGGGGATGGAACGGCTGCTGCCGGAGGTGATCGCAGCGCTCGATATGCTGCTGCAGCCCGCGGGCATCCTGCTGCGTAACGACACCGCCGTGCGCACCTTGGAGCAATTGCCCGTTTACACGCGTGTTGCTCATGGCGAGATCCCCGAGTTCCTCGAGCTCGAGGAGCACGGCGCGCGCTTTCGTGTGAGCGCGCAGGAAGGCCAGAAGACGGGCTGGTTCTTCGACCACCGCCCGGGCCGCGCGCGCGTGGCGTCACTTGCCGCCGGTTGCCGTGTGCTGGATGTCTTCAGCTACGTGGGCGCCTGGGGCGTGGAGGCGGCCGTCGCCGGCGCCACTGACGTCTGCTGCATCGACAGCTCCGGACCCGCGCTCGCGCTGGCGGCGCAAAACGCCGCGCTTAACGGCGTCGAGGGCCGCATGCGCTTCATCGAGGGGCAGGCCGGTGCCGAGATCCAGCGTCTCGCCACGGCCGGCGAGCGCTTCGACATCGTGGTGCTGGATCCGCCGGCCTTCATCAAGCGCCGCAAGGACCAGAAAACCGGCGAGCACGCGTATCACAAGCTGAACCGCGAGGCGATGGCGGTGCTGGCCGATGAGGCCATTCTGGTGAGCGCTTCCTGCTCGATGCATCTCTCCGAGTCGGCGCTGCTGGAGATCATGCAGCTCGCTGCAGCGCAGGCCGGGCGCACGCTGCAGGTGCTGGAGTTCCTCGGGCAGGGGCCCGATCACCCGGTGCAGGCGGCCATTCCCGAAACGCGTTATCTGAAGACGATCGTGGCGCGCGTGATGTCCGTGTAGGAGCGCGCCATGCGCGCGACAGCAGCCGTAGAGCAGGCACAGTCGCGGGCGTGGCCCGCCCGCAGGAACGTTGCGAGCTATCCCGCCAGAGCCCAAGCGCTGAGATGCCGGTGGATCTGCTCCAGTCCGTCGCTGAGGCAGGCGGGACCAGGCTGCAGGATGTCGCAGCTCTTGATCTCGTGGAGGCGTCCGCCGCGCACCGCCGGTATCGACTCCCAGCCCGGGCGGGCGCAGACGCGCTCGGGGCGGAACTTTTTGCCGCACCAGGAACCCAGTATCACATCAGGGGCGCGTCGAGCGGGTTCGCTGGTGTCGTGGATGATGCGGTCGCGACCCATGCTCTGGCGCCCGAGTTCCGGGAATACATCCTCGCCGCCAGCCACGCCGATCAGTTCCGAGACCCAGGCGATGGCGCTGATCATCGGCTCGTCCCATTCCTCGAAGTACACGCGCGGCCGTCTTGGCCACGCCGCCGCTGCCGTGCGGATTTCCGCGTGCCGTGCGAGGCAGCCCGCGATCCACGCCTCGGCACGCTCGGATGCGCCCACCATCCCGGCTACCAGTCGCAGCGTCGAGAAGATTTCCGCCAGGCTGCGCTGATTGGTGACCAGCACGTTCAGGCCGGCGCGGATCAGTTTGTCGGCAAGTGCCGCCTGCATGTCGGAGAAGCCGATCACCAGATCCGGCTGCAATGCCACGATGCGGTCGATCTTGCCGTCCAAGAAGGCGCTGACCCGTGGCTTGGTGCGACGCGCCTGCGGCGGGCGCACCGTGTAGCCGCTGATCCCCACGATGCGGTCTTCTTCGCCGAGCAGGTACAGCCACTCGGTGGTTTCTTCGGTAAGGCAGACGATGCGTTTGGGGCCCATGGGGAGATCCTTTTCACCTGCCGAGCGGCAGATACAACGTTAGGGGTCGGTCGATGCAGGGAGTGAATCCGTAGTGCTCGTAAAAGGCCTTGGCTCCCCCGTCTTTTGCATCTACGACGAGCGCGAAGGAGGCGACCTCCTCGCGGGCCTTGAGACAGCGCTCCACGGCGCAGCCGATCAGCACCTGCCCGAGGCCTTGGCCCTGGCGGTCTGCACGGCACGCGAGCCGGCCCATGCGAAAGCAGGGGATCGGGTACCTTGGCAGCCGCTTGCGATCGGTGTCCGTAAGCTCCGCAGCGTCGATTTGCGCCGCGCTCAGCGTGTGGTAACCCAGCACCAGAGACGGTGCTGCCGGATCCACAAGCACATAGGTTTGTGAAACGCCGCGGCGCCGGTGCTGCGTCGCGAATCGGGACAAATAGTCGTTGAGGGCGGAGACGCCGCAATCGAAGGTCGCGCAGTCATGGACGGCGGGATCGAGCCGATGCTCCTCAAGCACGCCTTACGGTCTCTCGCGCGCGCTTCATTGCAGCCTTCAGGGCCTTGTTGGGGGCAAATGCGCTATCTAGCGCGGTGGCAATGATTTCCAGGTCTCTCGGCGCGAGCGCGACACGCCGCTCCTGCTCGACAAGCGCCCGTGCCTTTTCCTTTGCTGCCGTGCGAACGAAGCCCGCCATGGTCGTGCCCATCAGCGCGGCTGCCTGCGAGAGCAGTTCTTTCTCGTCCTGTGCCAGCTTGAGATCGAATCGTGCAGGGGCGGACATGGGTGTTTCCCGAGCGTGTGCATGTTGATACGGGATTTCACCGTATCAGAAGACATGACATCAGTCCACGCTCCGGCCACTCCCCGCGCGGTACTTGATCAACCTTGGATCTCCCGGCCCCACACCCTATCCTCCCGCCAAACCCGCTCCAAACCGGAACCCCCCCATGATCGAAGCCCTCAGCTCCGCCAACCTCCCCGCCCCGCGCTTCCGTTACAGCCCGCTGGTGAAGGCGGGGCCGTTCTACCAGTCCGCCGGCATGATCGCGCTGAGCCCGCAGACCGGGGCGCTGGAGCCGGGCGGCGTGGGTCCGGAGACCACGCGCATCCTGGCGAACCTGCGGCAGGCCTTGCCGGATTTCGGGCTCACACTGGACGACCTCGTGAACGCCACCATCTACACCACCCGCATGGATGAGTTTCCTGCCATCAACGCGGCGTGGGAGGCGGTGTTCGCACCCGGCCAGCGCCCGCCTGCGCGCACCTCGGTGGGTGTCTCGGCGCTGCCTCTCGGCGCGGGAGTGGAGATCACCTTCGCTTTCTACCGCGGGTGAATCTGTGGAAGAATCCGCCTGACTTCCCCTAAAGCACAACGCGCCGTCAGCGGCAGGGCCAACCGTCCGTGATCGACGAGCAGGGTTACCGTCCGAACGTGGGCATCATCCTCGCCAATGCGCAGGGCGAACTGCTATGGGCCAAGCGCCGCGGCCAAAACGCCTGGCAGTTCCCGCAGGGTGGCATTCACGAGGACGAATCCCCCGAGCAGGCCATGTTCCGTGAGCTCGGCGAGGAGGTCGGGCTGGCCGAGGCCGATGTTCAGGTAATCGGCTGTACCCAGGGCTGGTTGCGCTACCGGCTGCCGCCGCAGTTCCTGCGCCACAACCGTGACGCCGGTTTCGTCGGCCAGAAACAGAAATGGTTCCTGCTGCGTTTTCTGGGCGAGGACCAGCGGGTGCGGGTCGATGCGCAGAAGGACCCCGAGTTCGACCACTGGCGCTGGGTGACTTACTGGTACCCGCTCGGCCAGATCGTCAATTTCAAACGCGAGGTCTACCGCCGCGCCCTCTGTGAGCTTTCGACGCACCACGGCAGGCTCGTCCGCGATGGCGCCTGAGAGCACCGGCGGCAACTCGATGCTGAAGTCCCTGCGCGGTATCGTGCAGGAGGTTGTCACCGCCCGCGATCTGCCCGAGACCCTCGCCATCATCGTGCGCCGCGTGCGCGAGGAAATGGACACCCAGGTCTGCTCGGTCTACATCCTCGACCCCAAGACCGACCGCTATGTGTTCATGGCCACCGAGGGTCTGAACAAGACGCTCGAGGGCAGCTTCAGCCTGGCGCGCGACGAAGGGCTGGTGGGTTACGTGGCCCGCCGCGAGGAACCGTTGAACCTCGAGGACGCCGCGTCCCACCCGAAGTTCAAGTTCATCGAGGGCTCCGGCGAGGAGCTCTTCCGCTCCTTCCTCGGCGTGCCGATCCTCCACCACCGCGAGGTGCTCGGCGTACTGGTGGTCCAGCAGCGCGAGCGCCGCCGTTTCGACGAGGACGAGGAAGCGTTCCTTGTCACCATGTCGGCCCAGCTTGCGGCGCTGATTGCCCACGCCGGCCTGGTCGGCAGCTACAGCGCACTGCGTCGCGGCACCGGCCCGCGCAGCGGCGAGTTCCACGGCATCGCGGGAGCGCCCGGCATCGGCATTGGGCAGGTGGTGATCGTCTCGCCGCCGGCGGATCTCAAGGCAGTGCCACAGCGCGCCTGCGAGGATCCGGAGGCGGAGGTCGCGCTCTTCCAGGCCGCCGTGGCGCAGGTCCAGGAGGAGATCGCCGCCACCCGGCAGGAGCTGAGCGGTCGCGTGCGCCCCGAGGAGCTCGCGCTCTTCGACGCCTACTCCATGCTGCTCGGCGATCACGGCCTCTCGGGGGAGGTGATCGAGCGCATCCGCGAGGGTAACTGGGCGCAAGGCGCATTGAGCCAGGTGGTGCTCGCGCATGTGCGCACCTTCGATCTCATGGACGACCCCTATATCCGCGAGCGCGGCGCGGACATCCGCGACCTCGGTCGCCGTGTGCTGGCGCAACTGCAGGCCGGCGCGCGCGAGACCACCACCTACCCGCCGATGTGCATCCTGATCGGCGAGGAAATCCCCGCCGCGGTGATGGCCGATGTGCCTCGCGGAAGCCTCGCGGGAATCGTCTCGGTGTCTGGCTCCGGCAACTCGCACGTGGCCATTCTCGCCCGGGCGATGGGCGTGCCCACGGTGATGGGCGCGGTGGACCTGCCCTTCACCGCGCTCGAGCGCGAGGAAGTCGTGGTCGATGGCCACGAGGGCCGTGTGCTGGTGAATCCGCCGGCCGAGCTGATGGCGCAGTTCCGCGAGATGGTCGTGGCCGAGCGCATCGAGGAGCAGGAGATCGCCGCCAGCGCGCACCTGCCGGGCGTGATGCAGGATGGCCACCCCGTGAGCCTGCTGGTGAACACGGGCTTGAACTCCGAGTGGGTGCGCTCCTTGGGCCGCGGTGCCGAGGGCGTCGGGCTCTTCCGCACCGAGATCCCCTTCCTGATCCGCGAGCGCTTTCCCACTGAGGAAGAGCAGCGCCTCATCTACCGCGAGCAGCTAGAGGCCTTTGCCCCGCGGCCAGTGACGATGCGCACGCTCGACATCGGCGGCGACAAGGCGCTGCCATATTTCCCCATCGAGGAAGAAAACCCCTTCCTTGGCTGGCGCGGCATCCGCGTGACGCTGGACCACCCCGAGATCTTTCTCGCCCAGGTGCGCGCCATGCTGAAGGCGAGCGCGGGCCTGGGGAACCTGCGCGTGATGCTGCCGATGATCAGCAACGTCTCGGAGTTCGACGAGGCCCGCGCGCTGCTGGTACGCGCTTACTCCGAAGTGCTCGAGGAAGGCTGGGCCGTGCGCATGCCGCCGGTAGGCGTGATGGTCGAGGTGCCGGCGGCGGTCTACCAGGCCGGTGTGCTCGCGCGCCGCGCGGATTTCCTGTCGGTTGGCACCAATGACCTCACGCAGTACCTGCTGGCGGTGGACCGCAACAACGCCCGCGTCGCCAATCTTTACCACGCCTTCCACCCGGCCGTGCTGCACGCGCTGATGGACGTCGTGGACGCCGCACACCGCGCCGGCAAGCCAGCCTCCGTGTGCGGCGAGCTCGCCGGCGACCCGGGCGCCGCGCTGCTGCTGGTGGGCATGGGCTATGACTCGCTCTCGATGAGCGCGCCGAACCTCGCCCGCGTGAAATCCGTGCTGCGCCGCTTCACGCGCGGGCAGGCCGCCGAACTGGTGCGCAAGGTCTCGCGCCTCGATGATGCCCGCGATGTGCGTGCGGCCATCGAGGACCGGCTGCGGCAGGAAGGCGTGGCGTTGCGGCCAGGCCGGTAAGAGTGGGCCGTGCCCGCGACCCGACGCTGCTGTCGCGCGCATGGCGCGCTCCTACCGGGATGGAACTCGCTTGCTCTCTTAGGAGTGGCCCTCATGGGCCACGAGAGAGGGTAGATTTCCGAACCGGGAATCTCGTGCGACGGCACTGCAGCCTTGCAGCCCCCGCTTTGCCACGCTCAACGATCGGCTGATACTCTGCCCGACATGAAAGTAGCGGACGTTCTCCGTCTCCTCCATGACGATGGTTGGCAACTGGTGGCCACACGGGGTAGCCATCGGCAGTTCAAGCATCCGACCAAGCGCGGCAGGGTTACGGTACCGGGTAAGCCAAGCGACGATCTGGCGCCCGGCACACTGAACAGCGTCCTGAAGCAGGCCGCACTCAAGCAGTAGAGGTGCATATGCGTTTCGCGATCGTAATCGAGCAGGCCGAAGGAAATTATTCAGCCTATGTGCCGGATCTTCCTGGCTGCGTTGCAACGGGTGCCACCGTCCAGGACCTCGAAGCCCACATCCGCGAGGCCATCGAATTCCACCTCGAAGGCATGCGCGAAGACGGCCTGGAAGTCCCGATGCCGCAGAGCAAGGTGGAGTACATAGAGGTCGCGGCCTGACAAACATCCCCGCGCCCGGAGCCTCCTGATGCTTCACCATCCCGCCTTCGACCCCGTAGCGCTACACCTCGGCCCGCTCAAGGTGCATTGGTACGGCCTCATGTACCTCTGCGCTTTCGCGGCTGCATGGTGGCTGGCGCGTGGTCGCGCGGCGCGCCCCGGCGCACCCGTCACGCCGGCACAGATCGAGGACCTCATTTTTTACGGCGCGCTCGGCGTGGTCCTCGGCGGTCGACTGGGTTATGTGCTGCTCTACGGCGCTGGCCACCTCGCGGATAATCCGCTGTGGATCCTGCGGATCTGGGAGGGCGGCATGTCTTTCCACGGCGGGCTGGTCGGCGTGATGCTCGCGATGTGGTGGTTCGCCCGCACGCACGCTCAGCCTGTCGGCACGATCCTCGATTTCGTGGCGCCCATCGTGCCGCTGGGGCTTGGCTTCGGGCGTATCGGCAATTTCATCGGGCAGGAGTTGTGGGGCCGGCCTACCGATCTGCCCTGGGGCATGGTTTTCCCCCGTGATCCACTCGGGCTCGCGCGCCACCCCTCCCAGCTCTACCAGGCGCTGCTCGAGGGTGTCCTGCTGTTTGCGATCGTGTG
>CAJADV010000431.1 GCA_903938575.1 uncultured Gammaproteobacteria bacterium | reverse complement strand
GCCGCGACCTGCTCTGCCTGCGGCACAGGCCCGGGCACGGTCGGCGCCGTGAAAGCCTGGACTGCTGACTGTACTCGAGGCAACGCAGCTCCTGGTTCGGCGGGACGTTGCAGGATCGACCGTGCTCCGGTGTCATCCGTTGGAGCCGGGGCCACGCCGACCGAATCCTTGGATGTGCCCGGGGGCACCGTCGCCGGCAGGGCTCCCGTTGCCAGGCCTCCAACGGAAACCCTCCGACTCACGTCAGCTTCCAGCCTCTGCGGCTGCGGCTGGCCACTGGGTCCGGCAGCATCCATTACGCCCGCGTTGGGGAGCGCTGGTGGCGTAAGGCCTCCCCCACCAACCTGCGGGCCCGTGCTGATTCCGACAGCCGAGGCCGATGACGATTCACGGACAAACCCAGAGCGAGGGAATGTCTCCGGTGTCAGTGGTCGCTGTGACAGAGTATCCGGCGCCTCCCCGGCGGTGCTGCCACGCCGCGCGTCAGCGGGTAAATCAGCCGACGCTGCACCCACGGGTGGCGGCTGGACGCGCGATCCGAGGGGGCTCGCATCGGCAGATGAGCTGAGAATCAGGGCGGCCAGCGGTGGCTGCAACATCCCCGGGTTCTGGGCTGCGAGCGAGGACGTCGCAGCCGCATCAGCCTCCGCGAGCGGATCATTACCTATGACCGGCACACGGCGGGGAAGACCATCGGCAGGAAGCCCTTGCCGCTCCATCGGCAAGGCGTTGCCGTCAGGCGGCACAGGCAGTTCGGCCCCGAGCAACGCGGGTTCCTGTTCGTCAAAGGTGGTCATTCCCAAAAAATCTGGCAGGCCAGACGCGGCTTCCCCCGCGTGTTCCCCGGAAGCCTCCGCCCCTGGAGCGTCCGCGACGACCGGTAACGAGAGACCAGACTGCCCCTGAACGGGAGCCGTTAACCCTATACCAACCTGTTTATTATCAATGGTTTTAGATGCTTTATTCGCGTTATTTATCTGGTCTCGAAAGACATCTGGAAACGCCACTCTGGGCGTTCCGCCAGCCGCCCCGCCTTCCACCCTGGCACCATTAGCTGAAGCGAGCCCTGTTTGGTCGAGCGCAGCTGCAGACTGCGCGATCGCGGCGGGAAGAGGCATAGGGGGCATCTGGGGCACTCCGAGGCGAGACTGTTGCCAGTGCTATCGCAAGCCTCGTGCCAGATGGCGGAAAGGACAAGGACTCAGCCCATGCGACGCAGGATCGCAGCGGCAATGTCGCCCAATGGCAGAACCTCTGCGGCTCCGCCGCAGGCCACCGCCGCACCTGGCATACCCCAGACAATGCTGCTCGCCTCGTCTTGCGCGATGGTGTGCGCACCGGCCTCACGAATATCCTTCAACCCGAGGGCTCCGTCCTTACCCATCCCGGTCAGGATCACGCCAAGCGCATTCGGGCCAACGTTCTGCGCGACAGAGCGGAACATGACATCCACCGAGGGACGATGCCGGTTCACCGGAACATCATCGCTCAACCTGCAGCGATAGCGAGCTCCGTCGCGCACGACCATCAGGTGGCGATCACCCGGAGCTATGTACGCGTGCCCCGGCAAAATCTGTTCCCCGTCACGAGCCTCGGAGACCTCCAGTTCGCTGCAGCGATTCATGCGTTGCGCGAAAGGACCGCTGAACGAGGCCGGAATGTGCTGCGTGATCACGATTCCGGGCGTGGTGAGCCCAGGAAGCCGCTCGAGAACCTCTCGAATCGCCTCGGTCCCCCCGGTCGATGCGCCAATGGCTATGAGACGGTCGGTGGTGCGGAAATGCGGCCTGTGGGCCTGGGGAAGCACCTTGTCCACCGCGATGCTGGCCCCGGGCACCCGCTCGGCACCACCAGATGGGGCTGCGGTGAGCTGCCGCACCCGGGCTGTTGCCGCCATCTTGACCTTGGAGAGAAGCTCCTCGCGGTAGTCCTGCAAGCTGTGGGTGATATCGACCTTGGGCTTGGTGATGAAATCGACGGCGCCGTAGCGCAGCGCATCCAGTGTGATCTCGGCGCCCTTCTCCGTGAGGGTGGACACCATCACCACCGGCATGGGACGCAGACGCATGAGGTTGCGCAAAAAGGTCACGCCGTCCATCCGCGGCATCTCGACGTCCAGAGTGAGCACATCGGGGTTCAGCTGCTTGATGCGCTCGCGCGCCACCAAGGGATCCTGGGCCGTACCGACCACCTCGATCTCGGGATCCGATGACAAGAGGTCTGTGAGCAGCTTGCGCACCAAGGCCGAGTCATCGACCACCAGCACACGTATTCGCCTCGATACCGTCATGATCTGCCGTGCCTCTGCCGAGCGGTGCGCCGGTTCATGCTTGGGAGCCCGCCCGCAGCAGGACGCGGGCATAGTACTCGCGCTCGCGACGGGGCAATGTGTCGTTGGGGAGCTCGCCCAGTTTCTTCAGCCGCACCCTGCCCTCTCCCGGATGAAACACGATCTTGCGCGCTTGCAGCAGCCCCGTATCGGCGCCTTCTACCGTCATCCGCTCGACCCGCAGATAGTCTCGGACCTGGCGGATCGTCTCACGACTGCTCTCAGCGAGTTCGGGATCTACCTGCGCTGCGCCGAAAAGCTTTACGACCATATTGGCTCGCCGGGCTCCGCGCAGCTGCAACGCATCGACCAACGCCTCGAGCGCGAAATAGGCATACCGCTCCGACGCATCGAGCCCGACCGTGCGCGACGGGGCAGGACTGCGCTGGCATGGCAACAGGAACTGGAGCATTCCGCCGCAGCGAGCGCGTGGCTCGTGCATGCAGACGGTCAGACAGGACCCCACCACCGTGGTTATGCAATCGCGTGTGCCACCGACGAAAAGCTGCCCGGGGACCAGTTTTGCAGTTGCCAAGCCGGTGTGGGGGTCGATGTAGCGCGTGACCCTATCGTAAGGGGGCTCCAGCGGAGGCAGGGTGGCGGCGCCGTTGTAGATGCTCATCGCACATGCCCCGGCGATCTCATCGCCTGCCCGCCCGCGCCATCAGAACTGGAGATGCTCTTCGAGGTTGAGTTGGCAGGCCGCCATGTAGAGCGGCACCGAAAGGTTATCCCACTGGACCTTGCTGCCACCACGGGTAGCGCTCATCACAAAGGCGGTCAGCATCTGCAGCGCAGCGGCATCTGCAGAAATCACGGCGTCGAGGTCAATGACTACCCTGCCAGAGTGAGCATCGAGCACCTCCTGGAGTTTGCCCTTCAGGCTGGCGACATCCTCGATAGACATCGATTGAGGTAACTTGACGATGGATGCGTCGGAGCCGATGGTTATTTCGAGTTCCATGCCTGCATCTCCTGCTCAGGCCGCCGCGTCTCGCGGGGCCTGCATCACTTGCGCGAGCACACCGCCGTTCACCAGTCGCTCGATATCAAAGAGGATAACCATGCGGTCACCGACCATGCCAAGCCCCTTCAGGTACTCCGAGCCCACGCCACTGCTCATGTCGGGTGTCTTGCGGAAATCGATGTTATGGATCGTATGAACCTCTGAAACCGCATCGACAACGAGACCCACCGTGCGCGGGTGATCGGCACACTCCACCCGCACGATCACCACCACCGTGTGCTCGTTGAACTCTGCCGAACCCAGGGAAAAGCGCAGTCGCAGATCCACGATGGGCACCACATCGCCGCGCATGTTGATTACGCCCAACAAAAAAGCCGGCATGTTCGGGACCTGCGTCACACGCTGCCAACCCTGGACTCCCTGAACCTTGAGAATCTCGATGCCGTAGTACTCCGAGTTCAGCACGAAAGTGAGGTATTGCGTGCCGCCTCCGGCCAGTGGATCACCGAGGGCACCTTGATGCGTCTGCGCGTCGGTCATGCTCTTGCTCCCTCTACTCAGGCCGCGACCGGAGTCGACAAACCGGCGTCTGTACGGCCCGCGGAGAGTCGGACCAGACCGGAGATGTCCACGATCAGGGACACGGTGCCGTCTCCAAGAATCGTTGCACCCAGTGTGCCCGGAACCTGGGTGAAGTTGTTCTCGAGACTCTTGATAACAACCTGATGCTGCTCCAGGAGTTCGTCAACTGCCAGTCCAACCACCTCGCGGCCAGCCTCGACGATGACGAGTAACCGTTCGCGCTCGCCGCCCGCGGCCACGGCACCGACAGCAGCGCCCTCTGGCTGTTCGTTGACATGCAGAACGCGGTTGATGCTAAGCACCGGCACTGCCTCGCCGCGCAGGCGGTAGACGGGGGACTGACCGGTAATCATGTTGAGACGATCGCGGTCAACTTGCACCGTCTCGACGATCGACAGCAGCGGCACCACGTACACCTGCGCACCAACGCGTACCAACTGGCCGTCGAGGATGGCCAGTGTCAGCGGCAAGGTGATCTGGAACACACTGCCCTCGCCGGGCGTGGAGCTGACGTCAACCCGGCCACCGATCTCCTGGATGTTGCTGCGCACCACGTCCATGCCCACACCGCGACCCGAGACGTCGCTCACCACGTCTGCCGTGGAGAAGCCCGGCATGAAGATGAGGTCGTTTACCTGCTGGCGACTCAGTTCCTCCTCATCGCCAACCAAGCCGCGCTCGCGAGCCTTGCGCAGGATCTTGTCGGCGTTCAACCCGGCACCGTCATCAGCCACCCGGATCACGATATTGCCCGACTCGTGGGAGGCGCTCACATAAATGGTGCCGTGCGCCGGCTTGCCTGCGGCAACACGGGTTGCCTCATCCTCAATGCCGTGGTCGAGGGAGTTGCGGATGAGATGCACCAGGGGATCGCCGATTTTCTCGAGCACCGTCTTGTCGAGCTCGGTCTGCTCCCCGGAAATCTCCAGTTCGATCTTCTTGCCGAGCTTGGCGCTCAGGTCGTGGACAAGACGGGGGAAGCGGCTGAAGGTCACGCTGACCGGAAGCATCCGCACCTGCATCACGGCATCCTGGAGTTCGCGGGTGTTGCGCGAGAGCTGCTCAAGCGTATCGCGCAACCCCATCAGATCCATGCCATCGCTCGACTCGCGCCCAAACTGCGAGAGCATGGCCTGGGTGATGACCAACTCACCGACCAGGTTCATCAGATTGTCGACCTTGTCGATGCCAACCCGTATGGAGCCGGCATCCTTGGCAGGCGCTTTCTTGCGCCGCTCCGTATCGCGCCGATCATCAACAACCGGAGCGCGACGGTCGGGACCGCGGCGGTCGGGCGCGGCAGCAACCGCAACGGGAACCGCAGCCTGCACCGGCACGGGCGAGCCACCAAGCGGCTCGATGGAAAGCTCGCACTCACCCTCGACCCACTCGAATACTTCGCGTACTTGCGCCTCGGTCGCGGCGGAAATGAGTTCGATATCCCAACCCAGATAGATCAGCTCCGGATCGAGAGACTCGAAGGACGGCAGGCGCGATACATCGCTGTGCGGCTTGCACTCTCCCAATTCACCCAGCGCGCGCAGGATGTGAAGCGGTTGGTTGCCGCTGCGCAACATATGCTCATGCGGTCGGAAGCCCACACGCCAACCCTGCACGGGCGAGGTCGCCACAGCCGCAACCTGAGTCGCTTGCACGGGAGCCTTGGCGTCAGCGTCGTCGTGGGGCAGTTCCGCCCTCAACGCCTGCATCAGGTCTGCGATCCGCGCCTCATGGTAGTCGCCGGAATGGATGGCCTCCATCATTTCCCGCAGGCAGTCGACGCAGCCGAGAAGGAGCTGAACGACATGCGGCGTCACAGTCTTCTGGCCGTTGCGGACCAGATCTAGGAGCGTCTCCATGAGGTGGGTGAAATCGGCGATTTTCTTGTAGCCGAATGTCGCGGAGCCTCCCTTGATCGAGTGGGCTGCGCGGAAGATATCGTTCACGACATCGACCGCGCTTCCCCCCGCCTCCAGGTTGAGGAGGCCCGACTCCATGGTGTCGAGCCCCTCGATGCACTCTTCCTCGAAGATCTTGCGGATCTCGTCGAGACTGTCGTAGCTCATGCTGAACTGCCTCTGGGGAAGGGGGTAACGCGCTGGCCCCGCATCAGAAACCGAGACTCGCGAGCAGGTCATCTACCGAGCCTTGCGAGAGAGCGGCCTCCTTGGCCTCTTCCTCTGCCGCGGCACTCACGGGAGCGGACTCGTCTGATACGGCATCGGCTCCCTGCACCGGCAGCGGCTCCGACATGGTCTTCACGTGGTTCGCGTAGGTGAGGAGCGCTATCAGGTCTTTCTGCAAATTCCCGAGGATGCCGTTGACCTTGCGGATCGCCTGCCCGCTCAGGTCCTGGAAACCCTGCGCCATCAGGATTTCCATGAGGTTCTGCTCTATCTGCTGGAGGCCGGACTTCTGGGCCTCCAGGAAATCGCCCTGGACACCCGCGCTGCTGGACGCACGATCAGCCGCCACCCGCAGATCACGCACCATCGGCAACGTGGCATCGAGGATGTTCAGTGTCTTGCGGGCAGACTCCTCGCTCATCCTGACCACGTTATCGAGCTGGCTCGTCAAGCCGGCAGCGCCGGTCTCGTCCTCGGCGAGGTAGTGTTTGCCGTGATCATCAACCTCGAAGGTGACTATGGCCGTGTGCAGCCCGCGCGCCAGCAGTCCGAGTCCGTAGAAGATGCTCTCCTCGCGAACTGCGTTGATGTGCTCGATGACTGAAAACGCCCCCACCATGTCATGGCTTTCAAGGCAGCTTGCAAGTTCTGCAGCCTTGCCCTGCAGGCGTTCGACAATCATTTGTTCGGGATCGAAAACGCCAGTGGTCACGCTCATCTCCTTCAGATTGACCAGCCCGGATGAGCGGACCTACTTGCCCGCCAGTCCCTTGAAAATCTTCTCGATCTTGGCCTTGAGCGTATCCGGCGTGAAGGGCTTGACAATGTAGTCATTCACTCCGGCCTGTGCGGCCTGGATGATCTGTTCGCGCTTGGCCTCGGCGGTGACCATGAGGATCGGCATGCTCTTCAGCCGCGGATCGGCCCGCACCGCCTTCACCAGATCGATGCCTTCCATCTGTGGCATGTTCCAGTCCGTGATCAGGAAGCCGAAGTCGCCGTTCTTCAACAGCGGCAGCGCGGTCGCGCCATCGTCGGCCAGCGATATGTCTTTGAATCCGATGTCATGAAGCACCTGCTTCACGATACGTCGCATGCTCTCGAAGTCATCGACGACGAGGATCTTGGTCTCCAAAGGAAGGCTCATCTGCGAACGCCCCGGCAAGGTATGGACTGACGGGCAGTCTAGCGCAGATACCGGCGGGCTTTCTATCGGGAATTCAGAGGAACCCGGGGCCCCGCGGACGCCCCGAGAGTTCGTCGATACTCTTCTGCAGTCGGCGCTCGCGCTCGCGGTCTTCTTCCCGACGCGATCGCTCGGCGAGATCGTTGAAAACCCGTAGCTGCTGACGCATGCCCTGCCAGCGCCTGGCCTGTACGTCGCGCGCCTCTGCAGCCGCGCTGACGCTGGCCTGATGCGCCGCCATCGTGTTGCCGAGACTGACCCGGAACGCAGAGAGCCCGGCAGCAGCCTGCCCGGAGACTCCGCCGCGACCGGCCTCGAGCCAGGCCTCGCCGTACTCAGCCTCGTAGGACTCGAGCTGGCGCTGCTGCCCGTTCTTGCGAAGCAGGTCCTGGTTCGCCCCGGCAAGGCCCGTGCGGGCGTTTCGCTCCGCCATTGCGGCAAGGCGCACCAAGGTGTCCATCTGGCGCGAGCGTCTCATCGGCGCTCAGCCGCGGGCGTGGAGCGTAGCTGCCGGCGCGGCGCCGTAGACGCCACAGGCAAGCCGGTTCTCTGATCTGGCGCGCCCTGAGCGATGCCGAACAGCGCTGCAAGCTGCTCGGTGCCGGTGGCAAAGTCCACTCGTTCGTCGAAGGCCTGCTGCAGATACTGGCGCATCGCGGGCAGCTTCGCGATCGCGCGGTCGGTCTCCTCGTCGGCCCCGGGCGCGTAGGCTCCCACGCTGATAAGGTCACGATTCTGCTGGTATCGGGCCCAGAGCTTCTTGAACTCTTGAGCCAGCGCGCGGTGTTCCGGGGTCGCGATCGCTGGCATGACACGGCTGATCGAGGCCTCGATATCGACGGCCGGATACTGCCCCTCCTCTGCCAGCGCGCGCGAGAGCACGATGTGCCCGTCGAGAATCGCCCTCGCCGCATCGGCAACCGGATCCTGCATGTCATCACCTTCGGCCAACACGGTGTAAAACGCCGTGATCGAGCCCTTACCGGCCTCGCTGTTTCCCGCGCGCTCGACGAGATCGGGAATGCGGGCAAACACCGAGGGTGGATAGCCACGCGTGGCCGGTGGCTCGCCGATGGCCAGACCGATCTCGCGCTGCGCCTGGGCGAAGCGGGTGAGCGAATCCATCAGCAGCAGGACGTTCTTGCCGCGATCGCGGAAGTCCTCGGCGATACGCGTGGCGAGTCTGGCCGAGCGCAGGCGCAGCAACGGGGCGTCATCCGCAGGCGACACCACCACAACCGCCCGCCGCATGCCCTCGACGCCAAGTATCTCTTCGATGAATTCGCGCGCCTCACGGCCCCGCTCTCCCACCAGTCCAACCACCGTGACGTCAGCCTCGGTGAAGCGGGTCATCATGCCGAGGAGCATGCTTTTGCCCACACCGCTGCCGGCAAAAATGCCCAGCCGCTGTCCGCGACCGACACTGAGAAGACCATTCAGGCAGCGCACGCCCACATCGAGCGGCTGACGAATCGGCGAGCGCGCGAGCGGGTTGATCGGGCGTGCATCAAGCTCGGTGAATTCGACATCGTGGAGCGGACCGGCGCCATCCAGAGGTGCGCCATCACCACCCAGGACACGCCCGAGGAGCCCCTCGCCCACCGGCACATCGGCCGACATGGCGATGGGCCGCACCCGCAGCCCCGGGCGCAGCCCGGAGATCTTCTGGGCGGGCATCAGATATACGCAATTCCCCGAGAACCCCACGACCTCAGCCTGCAGTTCGCGGCCGGGGCCCTGCCGGATGACACAGCGCTGCCCCATCGCCGCATCGAAACCGACGGCCTCGATGGTCATGCCAACCACACGCGTCAGCATTCCCTCAGCGACGGGCGGGCAATCAGCGCGCAGACGCCGCGCTGCACCCTCGACAAAGTCGGTCAGGGACGTGCTCACCCGAGGCGCTCGCGCGCCACGTCGGCACCCAGCAACTGCGACAACATCTGCCCCAGCCGATCGGACACTGCATAGTGCACCACGGACTCCCGGGTCTCTATCCGGCAGTCACCGGGCGCGAGCGCCGGGTCGGATTCGACAGTCCACTGCGCAGCGGGCCTCGGGCCGGCCATGACCAGCTCCGCGTCCGCCGGGCAAACGATGACGCGGATGGCCGAGGCGCCAAGCGGCAGGGCGGCCAGGGCCTCGTCAATGACCGCGCGGATGCTGTCGGGCTGCAGCCGCAGCTCGCTGCGCACCACGCCCTCGGCGACGCGCGTGGCAATCTCCAGCATCGCTTCGCGCAACTCCGCCTGCTGCCCCTCGATCGGCTGCTGCAGGGCGGCAATCAACGCAGCCAGACGCGCTACCTGCTCCTCAATGATCGGCCTCGCTGCAGCCAGGCCTTCTTGATGTCCCTGCCCGAAACCCTCGGCCCGACCTTGTTCCAGACCCTCCGCATAGCCCTCTCCCCGCCCTTCTCGCGCGGCGCCGAGCACAAGGGCCTCGAGCTCCCCCGCGCTAACGCCCGCGGCATAGCGACCGGCGCGTATATTTGCCTTGACCTGTTCATCCAGGGACGGCGGTGAAACGACCTCGGCACGCGCGGCCGATACGCGATTGCGCGCGGATGCACGCACGGATTCGGCCTTGAGGACCTGCCCCTGGGAGACAGCGGGAAGCGACCAGCGTTCGACCGAGTCGAGGCGAAGCGAGGGTATGCGGCGGGCGACCATTCACGCCGTACCCACGAGTGGCAAGATGCTCATACCATTTGCTCCGAACTGCCACCCAACATGATTTCCCCTGCATCCGACATACGCCTGGCGACGGCGAGAATCTCACGCTGCGCGGTCTCGACCTCGCTCAACCGAACGGGACCCTTGACCTCGAGATCATCCTTGAGCAGCTCGGCGGCGCGCTTGGACATGTTGCCGAAGATCTTCGCCTTGAGATCCTCATCGGCCGCCTTGAGCGCCAGCACCAGAACCTCGGAGGAGACCTCACGCAGCAGAGACTGGATGCCTTTGTCGTCGATGTTTTTCAGGTCATCGAAGACGAACATGAGGTCCTGTATCTTGGTGCCGAGTGGCTCGTCGACTTCCTTGATGTGCTCCATCAGTGTCTGTTCGACGCTGGTGTCCATGTTGTTGACGATGGCCGCTGCGAATTTGATGCCGCCCAGGAAGTGTCCCTGCTGCAGGCTCGAACCCGTGAGCTCGCCCTCGACGATTTTGTTGAGTTCCTGCAGCGCCGTCTGGTTCACGGTCTCCATGGTGGCGATGCGCATCACCAGATCGGTACGGGCTTTCTCACTGAACTGCGCGAGCACTTCGGCCGCCTGGTCGGGATACAGATAACTCAGGATCACGGCCTGGATCTGCGGATGCTCGCCGCGGATGGTGTTGGCGACCAGCTTGGGGTTCATCCACCGCAGGGCCTCTAGCCCCTTGGTCTTGTCGCTCATCAAGATATTGTCGATCAGCGAATTGGCTTTCTCCTCGCCAAGCGCCTCGATCAGCACGTTGCGGATATAGCTTTCGTTGCCCATCCCAAGCCCGGTGGCCGCGTAGGCCTCGGCCAGGAAGCTCTCGATCACCGACTTGACCTGCTCGGCGCTGATGTCATCCATCTTGGTCATCTGCGCACCGACGCGCTGCACCTCTTTGGGCGTCAGGTGGCGCAGGATCTTGGCAGCGCTGGCCTC
>CAJADV010000430.1 GCA_903938575.1 uncultured Gammaproteobacteria bacterium | reverse complement strand
TCGAGCGACCGCGCGCAGATGGAGGCCTTCGAGGCCGGCAGTCACGCCGCCATGCAGGCGCTGCACCGCATCACGGACGAGGCCGGCGAGGTACTGCGTGAGCAATGGCTTCGCGAGCCGCCACGGCTCGCCGGCGCCGGCGTCGGCGACGCAATCGCCATGCTGCGCACCGGGCTTGCCTTCAGGAAACTCTCCGGCGAGGGACGCCAGCGTCTGCTGCAATTCCTGCTGGGCAGCGCCCGCGCGCTGATAGAGCGTCACTTCGACAGCGAGGATATGCGTGCCATCTTCTGTGCGGGAACGCTCTCCGGAAACTACGCGAGCCTCCACGCACCGGGCTCCGCACTGCCCATGCTGCACCATGCGGTGGGCGAGGTAGACGGCGTGCGGGGACGCTGGGCACTGGCGCGGGGCGGCATGGGTGCGATCACGCAGGCCATGGCGCGCAGCGCTGCCGAGCACGGCGTGCAGATCCGTACCGAGGCCGAGGTGGAGCGCCTGCTGATCGACGAAGGACGTGTGCGGGGCGTGCACCTGCGGGGCGGCGAGAGCCTGCACGCCACGGTGGTGCTAACCAACACCGATCCGCACCGCACCTTCACGCGCTTGGTGGGCGCCGAACATCTGGCGCCGGATTTTGTGAAGGACATCGAGGTCTGGCGCATGGAGTCGGCATCGATGCGCATGAACCTCGCCCTGCGCGGACTCCCGGAATTTCACGCCTTGCCTACGGGTGGTGTCGTGGGCCAGCACCACCGCTCGTTCATCAACATCGTGCACTCGGCTGACGCCATCGAGCGCAGCTACGCGAGCTCGCGTGCCGGCGAGCTGCCCGAGCACCCAGTGATGGAAATTCTTATTCCCTCCACGGTCGACGACACGCTCGCCGCACCCGGGCACCACGTGATGAGCCTGCTCTGCAAGTACGTGCCCTACCAACTCTCGGGCGGCAGACACTGGCAGGACATGCGCGAGACGGCCGCCGATCACATGCTGGCCTATCTGGGCCGTTATGTGAAAAATCTGGACGAGATCGTGGTGGACCGCCAGGTGCTGACGCCCTGGGACATCGAGCAGCGCTTCGGCATGACGCGCGGCGACATCTGCCACGGGCGACTCGAGCCCGACCAGCTCTTCAGCATGCGTCCGCACCCGCAGGCCGCGCAGTACGCCACGCCAATCCGCGGGCTCTACCTCTGCGGCTCAGGCAGCCACCCCGGCGGCGGCGTCACGGGTGCGCCTGGCCACAATGCCGCGCAACGCGTGATCCGGGACTGGAAAAAACTGCGCGCGCGCTGAAGCAACGCGCGCGGCAACCCGACGGCTCCACCAGGTCGATGCTGCCGGCGTCACCCAGCGCCACGGCGTAGTACCACGACCATCCGCCGCTTGAACACCCGCTAGCGGGCGCGAAACGAGATCTGCAGTTCGTGAAGACCGCGGAACAACGGGCTCGGGATATACCGGGGGCGCTCCACGCCGGGCGTGAGACGGATATCGTCCAGGCGCTCGAGGATCCGCCTGAAGGCGACCACCAGCTCCTTGCGCGAGAGCATCATCCCGATGCAGGTATGGATGCCGCGACTGAACGCCAGATGCGCCGTGGAGAAATCGCGGCTGATATCGAAGGCGTCGGGATCGGGGAAGTATTTCTCGTCACGGTTGGCCGAGGTGAACATCAGCAGCAGCATCGTGCCCGCGGGGATCGGTACGCCGCCGAGTTCGGTGTCCTGGACGGCGCGACGCCACATGCCCTGGGTGGGCGTCTGCATGCGCAGCAGTTCCTCGACCATGTTGGGAATCACCGCCGGATCGGCGCGCACGCGTGCGAGTTGTGCCGGGTTATCGATCAGGGTGAGCAAGCCTCCCGAGAGCATGTGGGAGGTGGTCGCATTGCCGGCAACCATCAACTGCTGCGCCACGCTCAGCAGTTCCGCCTCGTCCAACGGGCGCTCGTCATCCACCCGTGCGTTCAGCAGATCCGTAAGCATGTCGGCGCGCGGCGCGGTGCGACGCTCGTCGATGCGTGCCTTCATGTAGTGCTGGAACTCCACCACCTGTTCGGCCCGTTTGGCCTGCTCATCCTCCGAGAGTGCGCTGCCGATCAGCTCGATGAAAGCATCGGACCAGACCTTGACGCGCGGCACGTCGGCCTCGTCGATGCCGAGTTGCTGCGCGATCACGGTGCAGGGCAGCGGGATGGCGAACTGGCGCACGAACTCGCAATGCCCGGCTGCGGCAAAGCGATCGATCAGACTGTCGACCATCCCGACGAGGTGGCCCTCGAGCGCGTCGACCTTCTCGCGGGTAAAGGCGCGGTTCACGAGTTTCTTGAAGCGCGTATGCGAGGGCGGATCGTTGGTGAGCAGGGTCTCGACTTGCGGCCAACCGCGGGCGTAGATCTCCCGGCAGCGCGCACTGTGGATCGAAGGCCCCAGCAGGGCCTGCTCGTTGCGACTCGAGAACACCATGGGCTTCATCAGGGCTTCGAGCACCTGGTCGTAGCCGAAGACCATCACGAGATCCTTGCCGGGCATCTTGTAGACCGGACTATCGCGACGGCCGATCGCATAGTCGGCGTGCGGCTCTCGCAGATGCTGCTCACTGTCGAAGTCGATGGCATCGAGTCTGCTGCTCATGAATCCTCCCGAAGCGCATGGCTTGTCCGGCCGCAGGCCGGGAACACGGCGAATGATGACGCATTTCCCGCCTCCGGGCCCAGTACGCAGCCGTTCTCCGCTCGTGTGCGTGACCGCCCCGTAGAGGCCGCGGCAGGTTTTTTCCGGCCGGGTATTCGAGGCTTACAGGCATCCCGGTTATAGTTCTGCAACGTCGCGCACCCTCAGGAAATCACCATGGCATCCAGCAACGAACAGTGGCGCCTGATCGCCCGCCCCACCGAAGAAGCAACCCCTGAGCATTTCCGGATCACGCAGAGCGAAATCCCCGTGCCCGGACCCGGCGAGGCGCTGGTGAGGAACATCTACCTCTTCGTGCCGCCGTCAATGCGGCTGTGGATGAACGCGAAAGACAGCTATTTCCCCGCCCAGGTGCTGGGCGAAGTGATGATGGGAATCACGATGGGCGTGGTGGAAAAATCGAACGTGCCTGGCCTCGAACCGGGCACCTACGTGAACGGGATGGGCGGCTGGCAACACTGGTTTGTGGCGCCCGGAGAGGCCTTGCAGCCGGTGATACCGCACCCGGGCGTGCCGCTTGAGCTCTACCGCACCGTGCTGGATGTGCAGGGCCTGACCGCCTACGTGGGCGTGACCCAGGTCTGCAAGCCGAAGCCCGGCGAAACCCTCGTGGTGACGGCAGCGGCCGGCAGCGTGGGCTCGCTGGCCTGCCAGGTCGCGAAGAACATGGGCATTCGGGTGATCGGCATCGCCGGTGGCGCGGCCAAGTGCCGCTGGCTGGTCGAGGAATGCGGCATCGATGCCGCAATCGACTACAAATCAGAGGACGTGGCCAGCCGTCTCGATGCACTGGCCCCCAAGGGCATCGACGCCGTGTTCGAGAATGTCGGCGGCCCGGTGATGGACATGATCCTCGACCGCATCAATGACCATGCCCGCATCGCACTGTGCGGGCTGATATCGAGCTACAACAAGGACTGCACCCAGAGCACCATGTCGCTCATGCAGTTGGTGAACCGTGCGGCCGTGCTGCAGGGTTTCCTGGTCAAGGATTACTTCCACCTGTACGGCGAGATGCTCAGCTCCCTGCAGGCGCAGGTACTGGCGGGCAAGCTCAAGTACCAGATCGACATTCTGGAGGGCATGGAGAGCGCTCTCGAGGCCATGCACCGCATCTCGACCGGTCGCAACCAGGGTGTGCAGCTGGTGCGCCTCGGCCCGTCCTGAGCCTCCCGAAAAACCTTCTTGCGCCGACCACCCGTCGGCGCAGCGATGGCAGCATCCTGTCAGTCCGAAGCCGGCATTAGCTGCAATTGCCATCCACGCCAGAGACACTAAACTAGCGCGCCCCGAGCCCGAGCCCGGGCAACTTCCGTATTCTCAGGCCCCTCCGTGATAGCAACCAGCAACCTCAGCATCCAGTTCGGGGCCAAGCCCCTGTTCGAAAACGTGTCCGTGAAATTCGGCAATGGCAACCGCTATGGCCTGATCGGCGCCAACGGCTGCGGAAAGTCCACGTTCATGAAGATCCTCGGCGGGGATCTCGAACCCAGCTCCGGCAACGTGATGCGCCCGGGCGATGTCCGCCTCGGCAAGCTCCGGCAGGACCAGTTTGCCTACGAGGCGTTCAGCGTGCTGGACACCGTGATCATGGGCCACGAGGAGCTCTGGCGGGTCAAGTCCGAACGTGACCGCATCTATGCCCTGCCGGAGATGAGCGAAGCCGACGGCATGGCCGTGGCGGAGCTCGAGGTGCGCTTCGCGGAGCTCGACGGCTATACCGCCGAGGCGCGCGCCGGCGAACTGCTGTTCGGCCTCGGGATCGAGATCGAACAGCACACAGGCCCCATGAGCGCGGTGGCACCCGGCTGGAAACTCCGCGTGCTGCTTGCCCAGGCCCTGTTCGCCGACCCCGAAGTGCTGCTGTTAGACGAGCCCACCAACCACCTCGACATCAACACCATCCGCTGGCTCGAGACGCTGCTCAAGATGCGCGCGAGCACGATGGTGATCATCTCCCACGACCGCCACTTCCTGAACAGTGTCTGCACGCACATGGCAGACCTCGACTACGGCGCGCTCAGACTGTTTCCCGGCAACTACGATGCCTACATGACCGCCGCCACACAGGCGCGCGAACTGGTGCAGAACGAGAACGCCAAGAAGAAAACACAGATCGCGGAACTGCAGGCCTTCGTGAGCCGCTTCTCCGCCAACGCCTCCAAGGCCAAGCAGGCCACCTCGCGAGCACGCCAGATCGACAAGATCGAGCTGGTCGAGGTAAAGCCCTCCAGCCGGCAGAGCCCGTTCATCCGCTTCGACCAGAAACAGAAACTGCACCGCCAGGCCGTGACGCTGCGGGATGTCACCAAGGGCTACGGTGTCCGTCCTCTTTTCAGCGACTTCAGCATCCAGGTGGAAGCCGGCGAACGCATCGCGATCATCGGACCGAACGGCGCCGGCAAGACCACGCTGCTGCGCTGCCTGATGCGTGAACTCGCGCCGGACAGCGGCGAGCTCAAATGGGCCGAGGCTGCGGATATCGGCTACTACGCGCAGGACCACTCCAGCGATTTCGGCGAAGACCTGAATCTGTTCGACTGGATGAAGCAGTGGACCAAGGGCGACGAGCAACTCGTTCGCGGCACGCTGGGCCGGATGCTCTTCACGCAGGACGATATCGGCAAGACCGTGAAGGTGATATCGGGCGGCGAGCAGGGGCGCATGCTCTTCGGCAAGCTGATCCTGCAGCGACCCAACGTGATGGTGCTAGACGAGCCCACCAACCACCTCGACATGGAGTCGATCGAATCGCTGAACCTTGCGCTGGAGAATTACCCGGGCACGCTGCTCTTTGTGAGCCACGACCGCGAGTTCGTCTCCTCCCTGGCCAACCGCATCCTCGAATTCACGCCGCAGGGCATCATCGATTTCAGCGGCAGCTACGAGGACTACCTGCGCAGCAGGGCGCTGGAGTGAACACGCCGGAGCAATCTCCACGGCAGTCCGAGTACCGCTGCGCTCGCGGGTAACGGACCACTCCGGATCAACTCGTCAGGAGCACATGCTCATGAAAGGGATTGTCCGCCAGCAAGGACACGAGTTGCTCCATGGGCACCGGCTTGCTGAACAGATAGCCCTGGATGAGGTCCACCGACTCAGCGCGCAGGAAGCGGAACTGTTCAATCGTTTCGACGCCTTCCGCCACCACCCTCAGGTTGAGGCTCTTTCCCATCGCGATGATCGCCCGCACCAGATCCTGCGAGCGACGCCCGTTACCCAGGGCAACGATGAAACTGCGGTCTATCTTGAGTTCCTCGAGTGGAAACTGGCTGAGGTAGCTGAGGGAGGAGTAGCCCGTACCGAAGTCATCCACCGACAAGCTGACGCCAAGGCTCTTCAACTCCATCAGGGCCTCGACCGAGGCCTTGGCATTACCCATGATCACGCCTTCGGTCAGCTCGAGTTCCAACAGCCCGGGAGCGAAACCGTATTCCTGCAAGGTACTGCGGATGAGATTCGTGAAATCCGAATTGAACTGCAGGCTGGACACGTTCACCGACAGCTTGGGCAGGACTACTCCTGCGGATGCCAGCGCGGAGATGTTGCGGCAGGCCTCCAGCAGGGCCCATGCGCCGATATCGACGATAAGCCCCATCTCCTCGGCTAGCGGGATGAATTCACCCGGCGGCACGAGACCTCGCTCGGGATGTTGCCAGCGCACCAGCGCCTCGGCTCCCATGATGCGCCCTGACCTCGTACACACCTGCGGCTGGTAGTGCAGCAGCAGTTCGCTACGGGCAACCGCACGGCGCAGTTCCCCCTCCAGCTTGAGGCGACCCACACTGGATCGCAGCATCTCGCCCCGGAAAAAACTGATGCCGTTACGACCCGCGGCCTTGGCGTGGTACATAGCAGTGTCGGCCAGCTTGAGAAGCTCCTCGCACTCATCGGCATCATCGGGCGCAATGGCGATGCCAATACTGGGCGTCACCACGAGCTCATGGCCGTCTATGAGCATCGGCACCCGCAGCACCTCGAGCACGCGCTTGGCGATTTCACCCGCTTCGGCCGCGTCCTCGATATGGTTCAGTACCACCGTGAACTCGTCGCCACCGAGCCGCGCGACATCGATCCGGATTTCAGGGTCGTCATACTTCCCGGCGATGTCACTCGAGCGCAATGAGCTGCGCAGTCTGGCGCCGACCTCCTTCAGCAGAAGATCGCCCGTCTGGTGTCCCAGGGAGTCGTTGATCCGCTTGAAGTTGTCGAGATCGATGAAAAGAAGGCCAATACGAGTTTTGTGGCGAATCGCCAGTTCCAGCAACAGCCTCATCTCCTCCATGAACAGCCGTCTGTTGGGGAGTCCCGTCAGGTTGTCGTAGAAGGCCTGTTGAGAGAGCTGGTGCTTGCTCTGTGTGAGCTTCTGGACGGCGTCATTCAATTCTTCATTGCGCGTCTGGAGTTCGCGATTGCGCTCTTCGACCTGGAGTGATAGCAACTTGTTGCCGGTTTCGAAATGCAGCTTGTGGTTGTTCACCTCCGACATCAGGACGTTGACCATCGACACGATCCGGTTGACTTCCGCGGAGCTGCGGTGCCGCAGGCTCCGGTCGAGCCGCCCGCTCGCAACGTCATCGACGATCTGCTCGAGGTTGGCAAGCGGCGCCGTCTCCTGCCGGGTGATCGCAAATGCCAGCAGGCCCGACAACAACGCAAACACCACCGCTGCGAGCCCCATCCGGCGCGCCACGGGCATGATCTCGTTCAGCAAGGCATCGTGCCCCACGCCAATATGCAGGTAGGCGACCAGCTGCTGGCTCACCGTGACCCCGGGGGCGGCACCGGCAAGGCTGTTGCGATACCCGAACACAGGCAGCGTGATGTCGATGTTGGTGCTGTCGTCCGGCTCCGTGATGCGCCGACTCCCGGGATCGATTGCCGCCACACCGCTGCGCAAGGTCGCGAGTGAGAGTCCGGGGTAACTGGCGGCCCCCGGCGCCACCGCGAAGCGGAGGACACGGCCCTCGGGATCCAGCAGGGCAACGTAGCGGACCACGGGGAGTTCCAGCATGCGCGGCAAGACGGGCGCGATCTGGAGAATTTCGTCGTGACTCGGCACAACCGAGGCGATCGGGACGGGCACAGCCAGCAACTCGCCGCGGGTGACTACACGCTCCGTCGCCGCGCCATACTCGCGGTAGGCCATGAACGCCGCAGCGCAGGTCGCAACGAACAAAGCGAAGAGCGTAGTGAAGAGCGCGATGCGCCCGGCGACAGACAGATTAGCCATCTTATCCGTGCCCGACCCGATGACGTTGAGAGTCGGGACAGTGCTCGCAGCGCGGGCATGACCCCATGGGCGGCAGGTACACGCATGACCCCGTTTTTTCTGTTTTTGGGTGGCGCCCGTCGATGTGGCGCTCTCCCCGGAACAACCAGAGCGCTACGCCTACCGAGGCACCGATCCTGGCCAGCCCCGTTGAATCTGAAACAGATCCAACAGAAACCAACTGGACTCGGGGGAGTATAGACGAGCGACATTTAGATCGTGCATCTATGCGAAACAGGCATGCGCGGTATGTACATGCGACATGCCGCGAGTCGGGGCCGACCGTCCCCGCGCCGGGTCTGCGGCGCGGGTCCGTGAATCACCAGTCCTTCACGTCCGGCAATAACCCGGCAAGCTCACCATCAGTGAGATTGCGCCAGGCGCCCACCTTCAGCGTGCCGAGATTGACGTTGATGATGCGCACCCGCCGCAACTGGCGCACCCGGTAGCCCAGGACCTCGCTCATCAGGCGGATCTGGCGGTTCAGTCCCTGCGTGAGGATGATGCGAAAGCCGTATTTGGCGAATCTGGACACGCGGCAGGGCTTGGTCATCTGCCGGTGGATCATCACGCCGCGCCCCATGGCGCGCAGGAATTCCTCGGTGATCGGCTGGTTCACGCCCACGAGATATTCCTTCTCGTGCTCGTTCTCCACACGCAGGATGCGGTTGACGATATCGCCGTTACTGGTCAGCAGGATCAGCCCCTCGGAGTCCTTGTCGAGGCGCCCGATCGGGAAGATGCGCTGCTGGTGATCGATGAAATCGATGATGTTTCCCTCGATCTCCTGATCCGTGGTGCAGGTGATGCCGACCGGCTTGTTCAGTGCGATGTACACGTGCTTGCGGCGGTTTTTGACCACCGGACGGGGCTTCAACTCCCGCTCGTCCACGCACACCACCATGCCCTCCAGCCACTTGGCGCCGGTGGCGGCAACGACCCCATCGAGCGTGACGCGCTGCGCGGTGATCAGTTCGTCGGCCTCACGGCGCGAGCACAGGCCCGTTTCGCTGATGAATTTGTTCAGTCGCATGGTGTTCAGAGTATCCGTATACGGAAAGTGCGGCCCTTGATCTTGCCGCGGCGCAAGCCTGCCAGCGCCGCCTGCGCGCGCTCATGGCGAACCGCAACGTAGGCGCGCGTGGGGAAGAGATCGATCTTGCCAATGTCCGCGGACAAGATCCCGGCATCACCCGTCAGTGCGCCGAGGATGTCGCCCGGGCGCAGCTTGTCCTGCTTGCCACCGTCTATTGCCAGTGTCTGCATAGCCGGCGGCGGCAGCGCTTGCAGGCCCGCGCGTGGCGGGAGATCCGCCCACTCCACGGGACCGGTCATCGCAGCCTCTATGGGCAGCAGACGCGGGACATCACGGTCAGCAACCAGGG
Source organism: uncultured Gammaproteobacteria bacterium (assembly GCA_903938575.1). Lineage (GTDB taxonomy): Bacteria > Pseudomonadota > Gammaproteobacteria > Pseudomonadales > UBA5518 > UBA5518. The sequence continues at coordinate 925 of CAJADV010000430.1, read as the reverse complement.
TGAGCGCGAGTCCGGCCTCGCCCGCGCGCCCGGTGCGCCCGATACGGTGCACATGCACTTCCGGCTCGCCCGGAAGCTCCGCCGAAATGACCAGTGACAACGACTTGATATCAAGCCCGCGCGCGGCAACATCCGTGGCCACCAGCACGCGTCGGCTGCCGTTGGCGAACTGCAGCAGGGTTTCGTCACGGTCGCGCTGTTCCAGATCGCCGTGTAGCGCGATGGCCGCGATACCGCGCTTGCACAGCGTTTCGGTGAGATCTCGCACATCGATCTTCATGTTGCAGAACACGAGACAGCTCTGCGGCTGGCGCTCGAGCAGCAGCGCGATCACCGCCTCGGCGCGGGTGGCGGGCTCAACGCGGTAGAACAACTGGCGGATGACACTCTCCTCGGGCGCATCGACGACGGTAACCGTGGCCGGCGAGCGCTGGAATCGCGCACTCAGGGCGCGTATTTCCGTGGGATAGGTAGCGGAGAACAGCCAGGTTTTACGCATCTCCGGCAGGCCGGCCAGGATGCCCTGGATGACATCCAGGAAGCCCATGTCCAGCATGCGGTCGGCCTCGTCCAGAACGAGGCTCGCGACCTCATCGAGCGGCAGCGCCTTGCGATCGATCAGCTCCCGTATGCGCCCCGGGGTGCCCACGGCGATGTGCGGCTCGTGCACCAGCGAGGCCAGCTGCGCACGCACCGGCACGCCCCCGCACAGGCTCGAGACCTTCACGTTCGGCATGAAGCGCGCGAGCGCGCGGATCTCCTTGGCCACCTGGTCTGCAAGCTCACGGGTGGGACACAGGACGAGCGCCTGAACGCGGGCACGTTCGGGATCCAGGCCCGCCAGCAGCGCCAGACCGAAGGCTGCCGTCTTGCCGCTGCCCGTGCGCGCCTGCGCGAGGACGTCCTGTCCGGCGAGCATGGGTGG
>CAJADV010000429.1 GCA_903938575.1 uncultured Gammaproteobacteria bacterium | reverse complement strand
GTCCTCGCCCTTCTGCACACCCGCAGCGGCAACGACTTCTCGCTGTACAAGACCACCACAGTGCAGCGGCGCATGGAGCGCCGCTTGGCGGTGCACAAGCTCACGAGCGTAGCGGCCTACGCAGACCTGCTGCGCAGCAACCCGGCCGAACTCGACCTGTTGTTCAGCGAGTTGCTGATCGGCGTCACGAGTTTCTTTAGAGACGACGTGGTCTGGCAGACCCTGGGCAGTGTGACCCTGCCCGCACTGCTGTCCGAGCACCCGGAAGGCAAGGCCCTGCGCGCCTGGGTAGCGGCCTGCTCGACCGGCGAAGAAGCGTATTCGCTGGCCATCGCGTTCAAGGAAGCGCTCGATCATCTGCAGCCCCATGCGCGCGCACGGTTCTCGCTCCAGATCTATGCGACAGACCTCGACAAAGACGCCATCGACAGCGCGCGCAAGGCGCAGTACCCGGGGCACATCGCGACGCAGGTGTCGGGACAGCGACTCGCGCGGTTCTTCGTACGCGAGGACGGCGGGACCTACCGCATGTCCAAGGAGATCCGCGAGATGGTGGTGTTCGCGACCCAGAACATCATCACCGACCCGCCGTTCACGCGCCTGGATATGATCTGCTGCCGCAACCTGCTGATCTACTTCGAGCCGCAGCTGCAGAAGAGGCTCATGCCCTTGTTCTTCTATGCCCTCAACCCTGGCGGCTTGCTGCTGCTGGGTAGCGCAGAGACCACGGGCCACCACGCCCACCTGTTTGCGACACTGGACCACAAGGCGCGCATCTACCGCCGGCTCGATCGAGCCCTGCCGATCACGGACATCGACTTCCCCGGCCGTGTGACCTTCTCAACCTTGCAGCCCAGGCAGCCGCCCATGACCCTACGCCCCGACAACCTTGGCGAACTGACCGACCAGCTGATCCAGCAAACCTGGGCTCCTCCGGCTGTGCTGGTCAATAGCGAGGGCGACATCCTCTACATCAGTGGTCGCACCGGTAAGTACCTCGAACCGGCCGCGGGCAAGACCAACGTCAACATCCATGCCATGGCCCGCGAAGGCCTGCGCGAAGCGCTGGTCGGCGTCGTCAGCAAGGCCCTGCGCGAACCGCACCCGATCTTGCTGAACAGGCTGCGCGTGGGCACGAACGGTGGCAGACAGACGGTCGACGTGGTGGTGCATAGGATCGACAAGCCCGACGCATTGCGCGGACGGGTGCTCATCGTCTTCAAGGACCGGCCCGCAGTGGCGGTGCGCCGCAGTAAGGCCGGAAAGGCCGCGGAGGACGACCACGGCGCACTGGCGCTCGAGCTGCAGCAGACCCGCGAAGCGCTGCAGGTCACCCACGAGGAAATGCAGACCACCGTCGAGGAACTCAAGTCGAGCAACGAAGAGCTGCAGTCGACCAACGAGGAGTTGCAGTCGACCAATGAAGAGCTGACCACGTCGAAGGAAGAACTGCAGTCGATCAACGAGGAGCTGCAGACCGTCAATGCCGAACTGCAGTCCAAAGTCGACGACCTGAACAGGGTTCGCAACGACATGACGAACCTGCTGAACAGCATCGAGATCGCGACCATCTTTCTCGATGGCAACATGAATCTGCGCCGTTTCACCACCCATGCCAACAAGATCTTCCGACTGATCCCGGGTGACGTGGGTCGACCGCTGGTGCATGTGACCAGCGATCTCGACTACCCGCAGCTGATTGCCGACGCCGACGAGGTGCTGCGCACCCTGGTATTCAAGGAAACCGTGGTAGGCACCCATGACGGGCGCTCGTACCGCGTGCGCGTCATGCCCTATCGGACCCAGGCCAACATGATCGATGGGGTGGTCATCACCTTCACCGACATCACAGCCATCAAGCTGCTGGAAGCGCAATTGCGCAGCGTCAGCGGACAGCTGCCACCCAAGGACTCATAACGGAAAAAGGAGGCAAACCATGCCCTTCGAAACTGCCCATCCACTGCGACAGCGGGCCGAGGCCATCCTCGCGCAACGCAGCGGCCCCAACCGTCGGATCGAGGCCAGCACGCTGCGCCTGAATCACGAGTTGCAGGTGCATCAGATAGAGCTCGAGATGCAGGACGAGGCGTTGCGCCAGACTCAGGCCGACATCGACGACGCGCGGCAGCGGGCGGCCACTGCCGCCGAATTGGCCGGTGTCGCCGACCGTGCCAAGGAGGCCTTTCTGTCGACGATGACCCATGAGCTGCGCACGCCGCTGCACCAGGTGCTGGGCGCGCTCGACCTGGCACGCTGGCAGTCCACCAACGCCGAGCAGATCAAATGGCTAGACCGGTGTAGTGCGGCTGCGAAAACGTTGCAACGACTCATCGACGACGTGCTCGACCTGACTCAGCTGAAGGCCAACCGGCTCTCGCTCGACCGGGCCGAATTCACGCTCGACCTGATGCTGCAGGGCGTACTCGACACGCTCAGGCCCCGTGCAGCGGCCAAGTCCATCGGCTTGGATCTGGAGGTATCGACCCAACTCTCCCAACAGCCACTGATCGGAGACTCGGCGCGGCTGTCGCAGGTCCTCTACAATTTGGCGAGCAACGCCATCAAATTCAGCTCCGAGGGGCGCGTCACGGTACGCGTGACGAGTATCGAGGAAACCGACCTCAGCGTACTGATGCGCTTCGACATCATCGACACCGGCATCGGGATCAGTGCCGACGATTGCAAACGGCTGTTCCGGGACTTCGAGCAACTCGACAGCTCGTCCACCCGCGCGTTCGGCGGCAGCGGTATCGGACTGGCCATCGCCAGGTACCTGGTTCTGATGATGGGCGGCAAGATCAGTGTCGACAGCACGCCCGGTCGCGGCAGCACCTTCTGGTTCGCGGTCCGGCTGGACAAGGGGCCTGCACCAGCGGCCACCTAGCGCGGACGCCCGGGTCCGGCCACCTTATCGCCGGGGAGCCGTCACTGCAGCGCGTCCACCACCTCCACGGTTGCCAGCGATGGGTCGCTGCAATAGGCGATGCGCACCTGGCCCACCGACTTACGCAAAATCTCTAAGGCGTCACGGGTGATTCTCTCGCCCGGCGCGATGATCGGTACGCCCGGCGGATACGGGCAGAACTGCTCGGCGCTTACCTCGCCCACCGCCTGCTCGAGCGGGATGCGGCGTCTGCGCGCGAAAAAGGCTTCGCGCGGCGTGCAGGCAACGTCCGGCTCGACACACCAGACGGTCGACGTTGCGGCCGGTCGAGGCCTGCCACGCCCGGCCTCGATGAGGCTTGCCAGCATCCCTGCTGTCTCGTCGCAGAACGCGGCCTCGTCCACCAAGGTCACGCTGCAGACGAGGGTGTCGCGATCGGCCGACTCAAGGTTCAGGCCCATCTCCCACAGACGCTTTCCGATGGCGACGCCATCAGCGCCCGTGCGCGGAAGCCATAGCGTCAGCTTGAAGGGGTCCATGCCTGCCGGCGCCATGGTTTCATCGAGGACGACGAGACCCTTCACCCTGCGCAGGGTCTCCCGCATGCGCTTCACATTTTCGACGGTGCGCGCAATCGCAACACCGTGGTCGCGTTCGAGCACGACGCGCGTGGCATCGATCGAGGC
>CAJADV010000428.1 GCA_903938575.1 uncultured Gammaproteobacteria bacterium | reverse complement strand
TCGATGTAGTCCTCGACGTGCCGCACCGAGTCTAGCGGCGCCTGCGCCAGATCGCTCGCCAGCCCGCTCGGCAGGCTGTACTGCTGGTTGACCGGCATCAGCTCCTCGGGAAAGCGCTGGCCGTCGACGGCGGTCTGCAACTGGTCGAGGAAAATCTCGCGGTTCTCGAGATTGCGGGCGTCGAGGCCTTCGGTGGGCAGCGCAAGCAGCCGTTTCAGGGCGTCGCGATCGTGCTGTTTGTGGCGCTCGGTTGCTGCAAGCGAGAAATCCCCGAGGCGATCGTTCCAGCGCAGGTCCCCGAGGCTGCTTGCCCAGAGCGGGGACTCCTGCATCTGGTAGTCCCACTCGCTGCTGAAGAAGCGCTCCAGCGCGGCGTTCGCGTCTTCTGCCCGGGCGGGCGATGCGATGACTGTGGTCAGCAGCAACAGCAAGGCAACAGCGCGCATTCGCCGGTCTCTCCGCCAAGGAACTCAGGGTGAGCCGATCAGGTGCTCGGGCGCCTCACGGGTGCGGCGGATCTCGCCGCGCTCGAGACGCTGGAAGTAGCTCTTCATTTCGCGGCGTACGACCGGGGCCAGCAGGTAGAGCCCGATCACGTTGGGCACCGCCATCAGGAAGTAGATCGAATCGGCGAAGTCGACCAGCTGCTCGAGATCCATGGTGACGCCCACCACCGTGGCCGAGAGGAAGAACAGCTTGTAGCAGATGTCCACCAAGGGTGTTTCGCCGAAGAGGTAATTGGCCGCCTTGGTGCCGTAGTAGCAGTAGCTGATCATCGTGGAATAGGCGAACAGCAGCACCACGAAAGCCAGCACGTAGGGGAACCATGGCATCACGGTGCCAAAGGCCACCGAGGTGAGCGCCACTCCCTGGGCCGAGGGGTCGATGGTTGCGGCGCCCGAGATCACGATCACCAGTGCCGTCATGGTGCAGATGATCACGGTGTCGATGAAGGGCTCCCACAGGGCGACCAGGCCTTCGGTCATCGGCTCGCTGGTTCTGACGCTGGCGTGGGCTATGGGCGCCGAGCCGATGCCCGCCTCGTTGGAGAAAGCCGCCCGGCGAAAGCCCTGCAGCAGCACACCGATCATGCCGCCCTGCACGCCCTCGGGCGAGAACGCGCCCACCACGATCTGGGTGATGGCGTCGGTGATGTGTTCTGCGTTCACCCCGATCACTATCAGGCCGGCCAGCAGGTAAACCGCCGCCATCAAGGGGACCAGTTTGTCGGTGACCTTGGCAATGCGCCCGATGCCACCCAGCACCACCGCACCGGTGGCGAGGGCCATCCCCACCCCGAAGAGCCAGGCCCTGCCCGCGAGCATGCTGTGCTCGCCGCCCGTGATCAGCAGCACCTGCTGGTAGGCGTTGTTTACCTGGAAGAAATTGCCCGAGCCGATGGTGCCGAAGACGCACAGCACGGCGAAGCTGAAGCCGAGCGCACGACCGAGCGGTGCGAGTGCGGGATAGTTGGCGGCTATGCCGCGGGAGAGGTAGTACATCGGCCCGCCCGAGACGGAGCCATCGGGGCGTTCGTGGCGGTATTTCACCGCCAGCGTGCATTCGCAGAACTTGGTGGCCATGCCGAGAAAAGCAGCGATGATCATCCACAGCGCGGCACCCGGACCGCCTACGGTGACGGCAACCGCGACGCCGGCGATATTGCCCAGCCCCACGGTGCCCGATAGCGCAGTAGCCAGTGCCTGGAAGTGCGTGGTGTCGCCGCTGTGGTTGGGGTCTTCGTAGTCGCCGCGGATGATGCGCATGCCCTGGGCCATGCCGCGCACGTTGATGAAGCGGAAGTACAGCGTGCAGAAAATGCCCGCCGTGATGAGCCAGAAGAGGATCCAGGGCACGCTTGCGCTGCCTATCTGGACTGCAGCGAAGACGAAGCCCGCCACGGCGTCGGCGATCGGCTGGAAGGCCGTGGCTATCTGCTGGTCCACACCGCCTGCGGCATGAGCTGCCGTGGGGAGTGCGGCAGTAAGAAGAACGGCAGACCGGTTGGCAGCGCGTTGCATACAGGGACTCGCTTGGTTTTTTCGGCGATGGTACACCATCGCGTTGAGTCGACGGGGGGCTTGTGCCTATGATTCCCCGATCGGCCCTGAAGGGGCTCAAGTCCGGTAAATCCCATGCTCAGACGATACGTTTCGCTCCTCGCATTCAGCGCGATTGCCGCCTCTGGCGCCCGTGCCGGGCTTCCCTTCGATCAAATGATCGTTTTCGGCGCGAGCTACGACGATGCCGGCCAGTTTCCCGATCCTGCATTCGGCTATCGCACGGGCCTGCGACTGACCAACATCGATCCCGCCACCGGCGCGCGCGGCTACGCCATGCCCGAATGGCTGGCGCTCGACCTCGGCATCGGGCGATTGACGCCCTCGGCGCCCCTGGTGGTCTTGCCGCGCACGGACACGGTGCAAACCGACAACATCAGTTTCGCGGTGGCGGCCTACCGCGCGGAGGAGGTGTTGCAGTCCGTGACGGGCACCCAGACTTTCTCGATCGGCGCCTTCAGTTCCTCGGGCCCGGGTTTTCTGCAGCGGCTCGCGGCGGGCACGCTGTCCATCGGCCCCAACACGCTTTTTTATGCGCAGCCCGCAGGCAATGACATCCGCGACCTCGATGACCCCGCGCAGACCGTGGCCGTCAGCGTGCAGATTGCCGAGGCCCTGGTGGGCGCCGGCGCGCGCTACGTGCTGACCCCGATACTGCCTGATCTGGGAAGTTTCTCGGACAGCACCAATTTCGACAGCGAGGGACTGACGCCGCTGGGGCTCAGTCGCACGCAGGGCGCGCTGGCTTTCAATCAGGCCTATCTGCAAGGTCTCAGGGCGATCGAGGG
>CAJADV010000427.1 GCA_903938575.1 uncultured Gammaproteobacteria bacterium | reverse complement strand
GACCGCCGGGTGTGGGCTTCTTTTTGCTCATGGGTTCATCGTCCTTTCGATGTTTTTTGAACTGACAAAGATTCTTTGTCAGTTGCCGCCGCCTCATCGGGAATGACCGGGTTCAGCTGCCGGATAGCCCCGCGCATGCGCCCCACCAGCACCACCTCGCCAAACGCATCCCGCTCCGCCGCCGGTTTACCGGGCGCGAGATGCGGCCCGTGCCTGACCGCATAGCCCAGCTCCACGATCCATTCGAGGGCGGCGTCTTCGAAGATGGATTCGTTCGGGCTCATTTCTTCGGCGGCTTGGGTTTCTTCGGCTTTGGCAGCTTCTTCAATTCCGACACCGCCTTCTCAAAATCCACATCGACGAGACGCGGCTGCGAATCCACGAACAGCCGGTAGCGTTCGTATTCCAGCTCCGCTTTGATCTTTGCCTGCTCGGCGGAAATCTTCCCTGCGTGATCCAGCAGCTCATGCTCGGAGAGTTTCAGGAACTCATCCAGCTTCGTGATCCAGTCGCGCATGGTCATCACCTTGCGTTGCAACGCCCGCAGTTCCGCAAATTCGATGTAGGCGTTCACGATCCGGTTCAGCGTGTCGAGTTCCTCGCCGTCCAGGTAGTTCTTGGCAATGGACACGTCCTCCTTGCGGATGATGCCGCCGGGCCGCGTCGTTTGCAGGCCCATGAAGGGCTTTCCAGCGTCCACCCGCGCATGGATAACCTCCGCCGCCGTCTGCCCGTGGGCCGCCCAGTGCATCTTGTTCTGCACCGTGGCGAAGAACTGCTGCGACACCTCCGTGTTCGGCGTGTAGTCCACACTCGTCGCGTAAATATCCAGCACCTTCTGGTAAAAGCGCCGCTCGGACGACCGGATGTCGCGGATGCGCTCCAGTTGCTCGTCGAAGTAATCCTTCTGCCCCTTGCCCGGCGGATTCTTGAGCCGCTCGTCGTCCATGGTGAAACCCTTCACCAGATACTCGTTCAAGCGCCCGATGGCCCACTGGCGGAACTGTGTGCCGCGATGGCTGCGCACACGGAAACCGACGGCGAGGATGGCGTCCAGATGGTAGTGCTCCACCTCGCGTGTCACCTCGCGTCTGCCCTCCAATCGAACTATCCGGAATTTCCGGATGGTTGCCTCCCGGCGCAGTTCGCCCTCCTCGAAAATGTTCACCAGATGCTCGTTGATCGTCCGCACATCCTTCTCGAAAAGCTCCGCGATGAGCGCCTGCGACAGCCACAGCGTCTCGTTTTCAAAGCGGCATTGCACGCGTGTCCGTCCGTCCTCGGTTTGGTAGAGGATGATTTCGGAATTGGGTAAAGGTTCGGCGCTCAGGGGTTCAGCCTCCTTTCGATGTGTTTTGAACTGACAAGGATTCCTTGTCAGTTGCCACCACGCTCAACTCCCCGCTCAGCAGCTTCGGCAGCAGCGTGTCGCGCAGGGTGGCGAGGGTGCGGGATTGGTGGAGGTTGGCGGTGATTTCGGCGTAGAGCGGCGCGACTTTGGAGGTGAAGGCGGCCATGAGATCCTTCGGCGGAAGCACGACGCGGATGGGGCGGAAGTTTTGTTTGCTGATTTCGGCGAAGGTGGTGCCGGTGGCGCGGCTTTCGATCTCGGCCATGTTCGTCTGGCACCAGTTCAGCATGAAGAAGTTTGAGGCGCGTTCGTTGCACTTCAGCGCGATGAAGCCCTGATTGATGGCGACGGGCATGGCGGCGATGGCGAGGTAGCCGACGGGGGCGCGGGAGGAAAGCAGCAGCGTTCCGGCGGGCAGCAGGCCGGAGGAAATCTTGGCGATTCCGGCGTCGGTGAGCTTGCGGTCGGTGTCGAGGAGGACGGGCGCTTGGAGCGAGGAGAAATCCTTCGGCGTCGTCCAGTGGTGCGTGCCGCCTTCCCAATACTTCGGCTCAGCGGTGCTCGGCGTTCCGCCGCCGACGCAATCGACGACTTCGCCGACGGGCTGGATGATCCAGCCTTTCGGGATGTGACCGGCCTCGGAATCTTGGAAGGTTGTGGGGAAGAGGGCCGCGGTGGCGGGGCCGAGGCCGGGGGGCTGGCGACCGTCGAGTTTGGCGCGGACGGGGTCGAAATCCACGAACCAGCTCTGGAACAGTGCCCGCGCCATCGCCTCCAGCGTGGCGTTCATCCACCGGTTCAACTCGATCTTGTCGTCCAGCGCCCCAAGCACCGCCGCGATGGCTTTTTGCTCGGCGAGGGGCGGCGACGGAATGTCCAACTCCTCAATCATCGACTTTGTGAGAGCGGGCCGAGTCGCACCAGCAGAAGCCAAAGCCAAAAGCCGCGATTGGTATTCGTGCGAAACCAAGACGTAGCGGAGAAAACGAGCGTCGAGTGACTTCGGTTGGGGCCGAATTATCGCTACGTGCTGATTCACCCGAGCGGGCAAGACATCTGCGGCAACTTGGCAGCAACGCGCCACCGAGTCTCCCGTGATGTTCAGCAAGACATCGTCCGGTTTTACCTCGACGTTGCGGAGTTCGGCCGATTGGTCGTCGTCGATGTAAACAAGGCCGTCGCGATGGAAGCCTTCGTTGTAAATGTTTTGGCTGCGAATGAGCGAAGTGGCTCCGCCTTTGTAAGCCTCTTTGCCGCCGCGAGGCGTCGCCCCGCTGCCAATCTTCACGCACACATCGCGAAGCTGAACGGTTTCTTCACCCGCCATAACCCAACCCCCTCAGGTTTGCTTTGATGGCCTGCTCCAGAATCGCTCCCTCGGCGAACTGGGCGTGCAGTTGGGCGACGAGGCGCGGCATCTTTTCCTCGACGCTACTCATGACGCGCCTCCTTCCGCGTTGTCGTCTGCCAGCGCTTCGCCAGCCAGTTCGGCTTCGATTTCCTCGATGCTGGGAAGATTCGTTTGCAGGCGCTCGGGGAGGGATTGCACGAGCTGGTATTCGGCTACGCCGATGGGCTTATTGCTGTCCCTCAGGGCATATTCGGCAACGACGGTGTTTTTGCTTTTGCAGAGCAGGAGGCCGATGGTGGGTTGGTCGTCGGGGTGTTTGATTTGGGCGTCCACGGCGCTGAGGTAGAAGCCGAGCTTGCCGGTGTGCTCGGGCTTGAAGGGGCCGGCCTTGAGTTCGACCACGACGTAGCAACGGAGTTTCAGGTGATAGAAGAGGAGGTCAATGAAGAAATCGTCGCCGCCCACTTCGAGCGGGACCTGTCGGCCGACGAAGGCGAAGCCGGCTCCGAGTTCGATGAGGAAGTGGGTGATGTGCTGGACAAGGGCGGATTCGATGGCGCGCTCCTCGGCCTCTTTGCCAAGACCGAGGAAATCGAGGCGGTAGGGATCTTTGAGGGATTCGCGGGCGAGGTCGGACTGCGGCTGCGGCAGGCGGAGGTCAAAATTGGTGATGGCTTTTCCCTCGCGCTCCAGCCGTTGGGTTTCGATATGGATGTTGAGGACGTTGCGGGACCAGCCGTGCTCGATGGCTTGCCGGGCGTAGGCAAGCCGCCATTCAGGGGCTTTGAGCCGGGTAAGGAGGACGATGTTGTGGCCCCAGGGCAATTGTCCAACAGCCTGTTGGACAATTGCCGCGTCGGGCCAGGCTTCGGCGAAGGCGCGCATGTAGAGGAGGTTGGCGCGGGAGAAGCCCTTCATTTCAGGAAAGGCGGCGCGAAGGTCGCGGGCAAGGCGCTCGATGACTTTGGCTCCCCATCCTTGCTCGGCCTGACGGTTGAGGATGTCTTTGCCGAGTTGCCAGTAGAGGGCGATGAGTTCACGGTTGACCGAGAGCGTGGCGCGTTGCTGTGCCTGATGAATGCGCGCCTTGAGGTCCGTCAGCCATGCCGCGTAGTCAGATGGGATGAGGTCAGAGGGCATAGCCGAGTCCTTTCAGGTTTGCTTTGATGGCCTGCTCCAGAATCGCTCCCTCGGCGAACTGGGCCTGCAGTTCGGCGACGAGGCGAGACATCTTTTCCTCAAAGGGCTCGCCGTCGTCTTCGACTTCCTCCGCGCCAACGTAGCGGCCGGGCGTGAGTACGTGGCCGTGGGCGGCGATCTCAATGGTGGTGGCGGATTTGCAGAAGCCGGGGATGTCGGCGTAGGGCGGCAAGGCTTGCTGGTCGCGGGCATGGCCCGCTCCTACGGGCGGGGTTGAGTCGTCGCTGCGCCAGGCGTGGTAGGTGCTGGTGATTTTCTCCAGATCCGCGTCAGTCAGCTCGCGGTGAACGCGGTCGATGAGGGTGCCGAGTTTGCGGGCGTCGATGAAGAGTGTCTGTTGGCGACGGTCGCGAAAGCCGCGTTTGGCGTCCGCGTTTTTGTTTTTCGCGAGGAACCACAGGCAGACCGGGATCTGCGTGCTGTAGAAGAGCTGGCCCGGCAGCGCGACCATGCAGTCCACGATATCGGCCTCGATGAGGGCTTTGCGGATGTCGCCTTCGCCGGACTGGTTGGAGGACATGCTGCCGTTGGCGAGGACGAAGCCGGCCGTGCCCTGGGGCGCCAAGTGGTGGACGAAGTGCTGCACCCACGCGAAGTTGGCGTTGCCCTTGGGCGGCACGCCGAACTGCCAGCGCACGTCGTCGTCGCGGCGGTTCCAGTCGGAATCGTTGAAGGGCGGGTTGGCCAGCACGTAGTCGGCGCGGAGATCGGGATGCTGGACGTTGCGGAAGGTGTCGGCGTGTTCCTTGCCGATGTCGGCTTCGATGCCGCGAATCGCCAGATTCATGATGGCGAGCCGTCGGGTGGTGGCGTTGCTCTCCTGGCCGTACACGGAGATGTCGCCAATCTTGCCGCCGTGGGATTCCACGAATTTTTCTGACTGCACGAACATGCCGCCAGAGCCGCAGGCGGGGTCGTAGATCCGGCCTTTGTAAGGTGCGAGCATCTCGACGAGGCAGCGCACCACGCAGCTCGGCGTGTAGAACTGGCCGCCGTTCTTGCCCTCGGCGCTGGCGAAGCGGGTGAGGAAATACTCGTATACGCGGCCGAGCAGATCGACAGAGCGATGGGTCTTTTCGCCTTCGCTGGCGGCGGTGAGTTCGATGGTGCGATGACGTCGATCAGTTCGCCCAGGCGCTGTTTGTCGAGACCGGGGCGGGCGTAGTCCTTGGGGAGCACGCCTTTCAAGCGCGGGTTGTCGCGCTCGATGGCGACCATGGCGTCGTCTACGGTCTTGCCGATGGTGGGCTGCTTCGCATTGGCCTGCAGGTGCGACCAGCGGGCATCTGCCGGCACCCAGAAGACGTTCTCGGCTTTGTATTCGTCCGGATCTTCGGGGTTCGCCCCGGCGTAGTCCCCCTGCCCCGCCAGCAGCTTGGCGCGGTGTTCTTCGAAGGTGTCGGAGATGTATTTGAGGAAGATGAGCCCAAGCACCACATGCTTGTACTCGGCGGCGTCCATGTTGTTGCGCAGCTTGTCTGCGGTGAGCCAGAGCTTGGCCTCGAAGCCGAGGTTGGCGGTGCCTGCGGCGGTGGCGGTTTTGGGTGCTCTGGCCATGTGTCCTCCTTGCTCAGCGGTTTCCGTTCGGAACGGCTGCGTATGGCCGGCTCGTGACATCGCGCCTGGCTGCTCTGCGGCGGCTGGTGTTGCGGGGCCAATGGTAGGCCGGGGGGTGGGGGCTTGGCCAATGCCCGTGACGCAAGGCGTTATGCTGTGGCTCCACGCTCGCGCACCGGACGCCGCTCATGATCGAACTCGCCCCCGGCATACACGTGCAAGACAACGAACTCGACTGGAGCGCGATCCGCGCGCAGGGCGCGGGCGGGCAGAACGTGAACAAGGTGTCGAATGCCGTGCACCTGCGCTTCGACGTGGGTGCCTCGTCCTTGCCGCCGGAACTGAAAGATGCCCTGCTCGGGCTGCGCGATCACCGCGTGAGCGCCGCCGGCGTGGTGGTGATCAAGGCGCAGCGCTTCAGGAGCCTGGAGAAAAACCGCGACGACGCGCTGAAACGGCTGCAGGAACTGGTGGCGCGCGCCGCGCACAAGCAACCCCCGCGCATCGCCACACGCCCCGGCCGCTCGGCGCGCGCAAGGCGCGTGGATGACAAGAGCCGGCGCGGAAAGGTGAAGTCCCTGCGCGGGAAGATTGACCGGGGGGAGTGAGGCCCCTACTTCGAGGCCGCCAGCCCCGGCCCGAACGCCATCTCCAGCATCGCATCCGGACCCACCATGCTGCTCAGCACGCGAAAGCGCAGACTGAGCTTTGCGGGATCGGCCACATCACGCACCCGCAGCACGACGCTGCCGTGGGCAGGAACGCGGATCACCGCGGGGCCATCGTAAAAACCTTCCGGGCCGATCTCCTGCAGGGTGATGTGCAGGGCGCCGGTGTTGCGCAGCGTCACCGGCACCAGCGTGGTCTCGGGGTCGTAGGGAGCGGCCTCGACGTGCAGCACGCTGCGCAGCAGCGGCTCCACGTTGCGCGTCAGGCCCACGTAGGTGTCTTTGTACACGGCCACGGTGTCGCCCTTGAACAGCGCTTCCCGCACCGCCGGCGTGCTGCGTTCGCGCGCCAGCACCAGCGTTGCGGTGCGGTGTCCGCCCGCATTCAGCCCCGCTTCCCAGTCGAGCAGGCCGTGCACATCCGAGGTGCCGAGGATCGTGAGGTTCTTCTGCTCGGCGATGCGGAATGCCTCCGGCGAGACATCCACCATATTCGCCACTTCGATGCCCTGCAGCAGGCCGTCGGCGATCAGCTTCTCGTGCATGGGCGTGAGGCGCGCCACGCCGTCGGGCGTCTGGTCACTCCAGTACGGGTGATTCCAGAAGGTGAAGGCGCCCTGGCGCTTCGCCTCGCGGAAGGCGTCCATCGGATCTTTTTTGAGGAGCTTGTTGGCGTCCGCGAGGAACACAGCGTTGCAGTGCCCGGGCGGCATCTCGCGCGTGATCTCGGCGCCGTTGATCACCACCAGAGGCTCGCCCGGCACCCGCGGGCTGTGGTAGGGGTCGGTCACCTCCTGCGTGGCGATCTCGAAGGAGCGGTTGCGATCCTTGTGCGGGATGTCGGCGAGGTGCGGCTGGTACTCGAGGTGTTCGGTGGGCGCGTAGCCATAGAGGCCGTCGCGCTGCGCTTCCTGCACGCGGATGCTGGGCCAGACCTCGCCGTCGGAGAACACCGAGTGCGTGTGCAGATCCACTGCCAGCACCTGACGGCCATCGGGCAGCGGCGCGAACTCGAGGCGGCGGATAGGACTGAGGGGCTCTGCAGCCTGCGCGCAAGTGCTGAGAAGCAGGGCGATGGCCAGTGCGCGGAGTTTCATCAGGCATGCCTTGGGAGGGGTTTGGCCCATGCTAGCCCGGGGAGATAAAGGAAATCCAACACAACTGCTGCGGGCGTGGCCCTCAGGCCCTCACAAACCCCGCCCCCGAGATCAACGGCAGATCCGCGTACGTGCGGATACCCGCCGGCGCCGCACACACCGCAGGAATGGCGTTGATAGCGGGCAGCGCGGTGGTGATCAGGTTCATTTGCATGGCCTCGACCGGATTGGCAGCCACCTCGCCATCGGGCATCGAGTGCTTGAGCGTGAACTCCACGTTGGGGCGCCCCTTCACCGTCACCACATAACCCTGGTGCAGCGGGTAATCGGGCTCCACGCGGCGGCCCATCTTCCAGCGGTAGCGCAGCTCCACCACGGACTTGCCGTTCACGATGCCGTGCCAGCCCGCGTTCACGCCCGCCACGCAGCCCTTGGCGATCTGCATGAAACCGAAATCGCAGTCTTCCACCGCCGCCGAGAATTCCGCGCGGAAAGCGATCTCGTCGTAGCGCAGTTTCAGCACCTCACCCGCCAGATGGATACCTTCCGAGAACACGGCCGATCCCTTGCGAAGCACGTCTTCCAGTCCCGGCGTGCCAAGCGGCTGCCCGAAGCCGCAGCTCTCCCAGGTTTCCTTCGAGGCGTAGCCGGTAGCGTCCACGCTCTCCAGCAGGCAAATGTTGTCGATGCGGTCACAGATGCCGGCGGCCACCAGACTGATCAGGCTGCTGAAACCCGGATGAATGCCGCTGCCGAAGATCGAGGCATTGCCGCGCTGGCAGGCAGCCAGAATACGGTTGCGGGCGGCCTCACCCAGGGCGTGGCCGGTGATGAAGGCCGAGGTGGTGACGATATTGATGCCGCGCTCGAGGATGCGGCAGAAATCATCGGGGCTGGCCCAGAGGCCGTTGTAGCTCACGCAATCGGGCTTCAGTGCGAGGAGCGCCTCCACATCCTGCGTGGCAACCACGCCGATGGGCCCGATGCCCGCCAGCACGCCCGCATCCTGCCCCGCCTTTACGGCACCATGCACGTAGCAGCCCACCAGCTCCAGATGCGGATTCGCGTGGATGGCGACCACGGCACGGCGGCCGACGTTGCCCATGGCCCACTGCACGATCCGGTACTTGCGCATGCGCGCCCCCCAAAACAATGTGTTGAATTCAGCCCGGCACGGTGAAGAAACCTTCACCCACGATGTGAACGCCGCCGCCCACGTCGACGCGCCAGCGGTCGTCATCGGCGGCGACATCGACCACCAGCGAACTCGGCCTGCCTACGAACTCGCCCTGGGACACCACCACGCGGCCCGGCATGCCGGCCAGGGCGTGTTGCGCCAGATAAGCGCCAAGCGGGCCCGCGGCAGAACCCGTGGCGGGATCTTCGCCCACCGAGTCCCAGCGGTCGAACATACGCGCCATCACCCGGCCCTCGCCCTGCACCGCGAACAGATACAGCGACTCCACCTCAGCCGCACCACACACCGAACTGCAGGCAGCACCCCGGCGCTGCGCGCGGCGCAACGTTTCCTCATCGCGCACCGGCACCATCAGGTGCGCGATGCCGGAACTGCCCGACATCACAGGCAATTCCTCGATCAGATCCTCAGGCTCCAGCCCCGCCGCGCGTGCCACCGCGGCGCGGTAATTCACCGGCGCGCCGAACACCGGAGCAAGTTGACGCATCGTGGCTATGCCCGCGGCAAGATCCACGCGCACCGGGATCTCGCCCGCGGCGCAACGCTGCGTAAGCACCATGGGCACCAGCGCCTGCGAGGCGAGCGCAAAGGCGGTGCCGAGCGTCGGATGCCCGGCGAAGGGGAGTTCGCTGGCCGCCGTGAAAATACGCAGCGTGTAGCCCGTGGCATCGCGCGCGGTGACAAAGGTGGTTTCGGAGAAATTTATCTCGCGGGCGAGGGTCTGCATCATCGCGGCGTCGAGGCCCGCGGGTGTCTCCGACACCACGCAGAGCTGGTTGCCCCGGAAGGGCGCATCGGCGAAGACATCGAGCAGGTGAAAATGAACTTTCATGGCGGGCCCCGGGTACTGCAAGGCCGCTAT
>CAJADV010000426.1 GCA_903938575.1 uncultured Gammaproteobacteria bacterium | reverse complement strand
CTGCTGCTGCCGGATCTGTTCGCGGCGCAGGTCATGAAGACGCCGGAGGCGATCGCGCTGGTGTTTGAAGACGCCGCGCTGACGTACGCGGAGCTGGATGCGCGCTCAAGTCAGTTGGCCCGACACCTGATCAGTCTGGGTGCAGGGCCTGAGGCGAGGGTCGCGATCGGGCTTGAGCGCTCGGTGGAGCTTGTCGTCGCGATCCTGGCAGTACTCAAGTCCGGCGCCGCCTACGTGCCGCTGGACCCGGAGTATCCGGTCGATAGGCTGAGCTACATGCTCGCTGACAGCGCAGCGTCTCTCGTGATCACTACGAGGGATTTGATCGAGCGCTTCGGCGCAGATGATGCCCTGGAGCGGGTGCTGCTGGACGATCCAGTCCTTGAGTACCGCCTAAAGCGGCTATCTGCGGCGCCGGTGACGGATGCGGATCGGCGCATTGCACTGCACCCGCAGAACCTCGCCTACCTGATCTATACCTCCGGTAGCACGGGACGTCCCAAGGGTGTCAACCGGCGTCCAAGACTGACCAGCTATCGGCGCCCAACATTGACCAGGGCGATTGGCTGTCTGGATGAGGTTCCGGGCTCTCGGTTCGGAGTTTTGTTACCTGCGTAAGCAGTAGCCCAGTCTGCCGCGCCAGCGGCAGATTGTTCTGGGATTGGGAGGTGCGGGGCACGGTCAGGTGCGGTTCTTGAACCGATGGCTGTCGTTGCCGGTTTCGATGATCTCGCACCGATGGGTGAGCCGATCGAGCAGCGCCGTGGTCATCTTGGCATCGCCGAACACCGTGCTCCATTCGCCGAACGACAGGTTGGTGGTGACGATCAGCGAGACGCGCTCGTAGTGCTTGCTGATCAGATGGAACAGCAGCGCGCCGCCGTCCTGCGAGAATGGCAAGTAACCCAGCTCATCGAGCACGATCACGTCCATGCTCAGCAGGCGCGAGGCCAGCCGCCCGGCTCGGCCGATGCGCTTTTCGGCATCGAGGTGATTGACCAGATCAACGACACTGTAGAAGCGAGCCCGCTGTCCCTGCACCACCACCTGGCGGGCCAGCGCCGTGGCCAGGTGGGTCTTACCCGTCCCCGTGCCCCCGACCAACACGATATTGCGCGCGGTGCTGAGGTATTCGCCGGTGTGGAGCTGGCGGATCTGGGCCTCGTTCACCGCCGATTGGCGGAAGTCGAAGCTATCGAGGTCCCGCGGCATCGGGAAGCTCGCCAGACGCAGTTGGTATTGATAAGAGCGGGCCTGGCGGTCGGCCACTTCAGCTTGCAGCAGCTGCGACAGCCAACTCGTCGGCGCGAGTTTCTTCTGGCTTAAGGCCGTCAGGCTCTCCTCCAGAGCGCTCGCCATACCGCGCAGACGCAGCACTTTCAGTTGTTCGATCAGTTGAGTTTGCATGGCTCTCCTCGATGGGTGGATGGACAAGAACGGCATTCACGGCCAGACGCGGCCGTAGTAACTGGTCGTAGCGAGCACAGTTGGCGGCCGGCTCAAGGGCCAGCTTCAGCGCCTCGGGCACTTGCAGCGCTGCCGCAGGCGGCGGCGAGGCTGCGCGGTGCAGGAGATTCACGACATGGGCGCTGCTGACCACCTGCTCATCCAGTGCCGCCGCACAGGCCTCTGTGACCGCCTCCAGCCCATACACAGCGACCATGGAGAGGATCTCGACGAACTGGCGATCACCATCGCTGTGTTTGGCCAACCGCTCGCGCAGGCGCGTCATCGCGCCGGGCAGGTTCCAGTCCTTGAACGGCGCCCCGTTGCGCAGCGCGCCGGGTTTGCGCTCAAGTGCCGCGACGTAGTGCCAGGGGTTGTAGCGCGTCTTGCCGCGCTCGAAGCAGCGTGGGTGCTCGCCGATGATTTCGCCAGCGCAGACCACCACGATCCGCTCAGCATAGGCGCGCACACTAGCCACCTGGCCTACGAAGCGGCATTCCACGCTGTAGCGGTTACGCTCGAAGTTCACCAGACTGGTGGCCGAGATCCGCCCGGATTTCTCGGCAAAGCCGTCGAAGGGGAGCGGCGTGGCACGCAGTGCCACGCGCTCCTCCTCCCAGACTTCAGCGATCTTGCGCTCCGAGAACTCAGGGTGGTTGCGCTCGCGTGCCAGTTGCGCGCAACGCTCCGCCAGATGCACGTTCAATTCAGCCAGGTCCGCGCATCGCACCTTGGGCGTGAACAGCCACTCACGCACATTGCCGACCTGATTCTCAACCTGGCCCTTCTCCCAGCCCGCCGCCGGCGTGCACGCCGTGGGATCCACCAGGTAGTGATTGCACATCATCAGGAAGCGGCGGTTGTAACGCCGCTCCCGGCCAACGAACACCGCATCCACGGCGGGCTTCAGGTTGTCGTAGATCCCACGGCGCGGCACGCCCCCTAAGAACTCGAACGCTTTGGAGTGGGCATCGAACACCATCTCCTGGCTCTCGCGCGGATAAGCCACCAGGAAGAACGCGCGGCTGTGGCACAGCCGCACGTGCGCGACCTTGACCACCTGATCGAGGCCGCCGAGCTCCACGTGCTCGTGGCTGAAGTCGAACTGATACGCCTCGCCCGGCGCGAAGCTCTGCGGGATGAAGACGGTGTTGACCGGATGACGGCGGCGTTCAAACTCGCGCTGATGACGGCGCACCGCATCCACCGCGCCGGTATACCCTTCCAGGCACAGCGCCTCATACAGCCGCTGCGCCGTGCGCCGCTCCCGCGACGGCAGCTTCTCCTCGGCCGCAAGCCATGCCTCCAGCGTCTCGATATACGCCCCGAGCCGCGGCCGCGGCTGGCGCTTGCGCTGGTACTCGAAGACCCCGCTCTCCGAGCGCAGTGCCCGCTTCACGGTGTTGCGCGACAGCCGAAGATCCCGCGCTATCGCGCTGATCGACTCCCCCTCCACCAGCCGACGCCGGCGTATCTTGCCTATCGTTTCCACGCACAGCACCCCAGTTCTCCCCGCACAGCCCGTCAGGCCGTACAGGGTAGGGGTGGTCAATTTTGGACGCCGGTTACACCCCTAACCTGGTCAGAATTGCACGCCGGTTAACAACCGTAGCGCTTTGCCCGAACTGCCACCGGAAGATGCACGTCCTCAAGCTAGAGGCTGATATCGCGACCCTGCTAGCCAAGGCCAAACCCTAGATCGATCTACCGGAATGACGGGGTCGTTCGTCCAAGTCATAGTGCTAGGTCGGAGCACGGGACTCCTAACTGTATTGGCGGGGGTACCCCGGGGGTGGGGGTCGAGCTAGCAGAAAATGGCAGGGGCGCTGCAGCCGACCAAATCGGTCAGCCGCTGATCAGGGATCGCTTAGCAGGGCAGCAACCCCAACGAGGTGGGTACAGCGGTGGGTAGAAAGGAAGTCCGTTTCCATTTCTTTTTATAAACAACCACTTACGATCGTAAGTGGCGGAGAGGGTGGGATTCGAACCCACGGTGGGCGTAAACCCACGCCTGATTTCGAGTCAGGTACATTCGACCACTCTGCCACCTCTCCGCCGAGTGGTCCCGCCTCACGGCAGGGAACGGGTATTCTACCCTGTCTGTCCGGGTCGGAGAACCCCTGTTTGGCGCCATTGGCACTGCCACCGCTAACCACTTGGCGCACCTTGCTGAAGCAGGGGGCGCTCTTGATGTTGGCGCTACTTGCAACGGTATTGCTCGGCACCTGCAGTACCACGCCGCCTGTACTGCAGCAGATCTTGTCGCAGGGCGAACTGCGTGTGGCCACGCGCAACAGCCCCACGGCCTACTGGCAAGGGGTGAACGGTCCTGACGGGCCCGAGTACGCTCTCGCCCGCCGTTTCGCCGATTCCCTAGGCGTGAAGCTGACACTGACCGTTCTCAATACCCCAGAAAAACTGGCCGCCGAAGTGCGCTCCAATCGGGCTCATCTCGCCGCAGCGGGCCTGGCCATCACGCCGCGCTTACCCAAAGAACTCATCTGGGGCCCGGCTTATACCGAGGCTAGGCAATACGTCATCACCCGCCCGGGCCCCAACCGCCCAAAGAGCGTCGCAGGGTTGAAAGGGCTGCGCGTCGAAATGGTCTCCGGCAGCGCCCAAGCCACTGGCAT
>CAJADV010000425.1 GCA_903938575.1 uncultured Gammaproteobacteria bacterium | reverse complement strand
GTTAGACGAGAGAGCCCGCGAGCGCCTGGTCGCAGACATTCCGCTGCGTCGCACCGGCACCGAGGACGAGATCGCCGAGGTGATCTGGTGGGTGGCCGGCTCCACCTACATGACCGGCGCCGTCATCCCCACCGACGGCGGATTGATGGCCGCGCTATGAGCAGCACCGACAGCGCACTCTCGGCGTGGCTTGCCACGCATCTCGGGCTGCAGGATGTGGTGCCCGGCCCGCGCCTGGGCGGTGGCAATTCCAACGTCACGCAACTCCTCGACTACCGCGACGGCCGGCTGGTGCTGCGCCGTCCGCCTGATGCCGCGCTCTCGGCCAGTGCCGCGAACGGCGTACGCCGCGAACACCGCATGTTGCAGGCCCTGCACGGGCGTGCGCGCGTGCCGCGGGCGCTCGGGTTCTGCGACGACACGGGAGTCATAGGGCAACCCTTTCTGGTGGTGGAGCACATCGATGCCGTATCCATCACCACTGAGCTGCCCGACGCCTATCCGCCTGAGCCCGCGACGCTGCGCGCGCTTGGCGAGGAACTGGTGGATGCCATTGGTGCGGTGCACGCACTCGACTGGCGCGAGCTAGGCATCGAGGCCCCGGCCGCTGCCGATGCCTACGTGCCCAAGCAGATCGAGCGCTGGCTGAAGGCCCGCGCTGCCGAATCTGTGCGCGAACTCCCGCTGGTGGAAGAGTTGGGCCGCTGGCTTCTCGCGAAGCTGCCCGCGCAACGCCCCGTGGCGGTGACGCACGGGGACTTCCACCTCGATAACACGCTTTTCGATCGCAGCCGCCCGGAGCTTGCCTGCATCATCGACTGGGAACTCGCCACGGTGGGTGATCCGCTCACCGACCTCGGGCTCATGCTCGCCTTCTGGGGCCTGCGGCTGGTCGAGGCGCCCGGATTCGATTTCGTGCAGCAGGTGACACGGCAGGGCGTGGCCGCTCCCACGCGTGCCGAGCTCGCCGCGCGCTGGTCCCGCGTGAGCGGCATCGCCTCTGATGACATCGACTACTACATCGTGTTCGCGCTCTGGCGCCTCGCGTCCATCGTCGAGGGCGCGTGGGTGCTGAACCGCAAGGGTCTGGTCGACAGCGACTACTCGCGCCGCCTCGAGCACGATGTGCCCAGCATGTTGCAGGAAGCGGCGATCATCGCCGGCCTGCGTTGAACCCCCGCGGAGCCACGCCCATGCAGTCGACGATGATGGACCTGCCGCTCTCCACGCAGATGATCTTCCGCCACGGCGCGCGCCTGCACGGCGCGAGCGCGGTGCGCAGCTTCGATGGCGAGCGCTTCGAGTCCACGCTTTTCGAGGACGTGGCACGCCGTGCCGAATCGCTGGCGAGCGCGCTCTCCGCGCTCGGTGTCGCGCGTGGTGAACGGGTCGCGACGTTCTGCTGGAACCACCGCCAGCACCTCGAGGCCTACCTTGCCGTGCCGGCCATGGGTGCGGTGCTGCACACGCTGAACATCCGGCTCTTTCCCGAGCAGGTGGCGCGGATCATGGCGCATGCCGATGACCGCGTGCTGATCGCCGATGCCTCACTGTTGCCGCAGCTCGCGCCGTTTCTGGGGCAAGTGCCCGGTCTGAAGCACGTGATCGTGGTGGGCGAGGGCGCCGTGGCGTTGCCGCTCTCGGTGGGCGTGTCGGACTACGAGGCGCTGCTCGCCGCGAACGCGGGTGCCTTCGCGTGGCCCGAACTCCAGGAGCGCGATGCCGCGGTGGTCTGCTACACCACCGGCACCACCGGCGACCCCAAAGGCATCGTCTACAGCCACCGCAGTATCTTCCTGCACACGCTGGCAACCTTGGGTCGCGACACCTTCGGCATCGGCCAGGACGACCGCATTTTGCTGCTGCCCTCGATGTTCCACGCCAACGCCTGGGGGCTGCCGTTCTCGGCGTGGTTCTCGGGTGCGGATCTCCTGATGCCCGGACCCAATCTCAAGGCTACCTATATCCGCGCCATGGTGCGGCAGGGGCGGCCTACCATCACCGCGCTGGTGCCCACGCTGGTGAACGATCTGCTGGAGGCCGACCTCGACGATCCCGTGGACATGTCGAGCTTTCGCGCCATCATCGCGGGTGGCTCGCCGGTGTCTCCCGCGCTGATCAGCCGCGTGCGCGAGCGCTGGGGTGTGCCCATGCTGCAGGGCTGGGGTATGACCGAAACAAGCCCCATGTGCTGCGTGTCGATCCCGCCGCGCGATACCGCGCCCGAAGACGAGCCCGTGTGGCGCGCGAAGAGTGGTCGCCCGGTTCCGGGCATGCAGGTGCGCCTGGTCGATGAGCAGGGCGCTCCGGCAGCCGAAGATGGTCACACGGTGGGCGAATTGCAGTTGCGTGGGCCCTGGGTGACGGGCGGCTATTACAAGGGCGCCTCGACCGATGCCTTCACCGATGACGGGTGGCTGCGCACAGGCGATGTCGGCACCATCGACACCCGCGGCTACGTGCAGGTGACCGACCGCTCCAAGGATGTCATCAAATCGGGCGGTGAGTGGGTGTCCTCGGTGGACCTCGAGAATCAGGTCTCCTCGCATCCGGCCGTGTTCGAGGCGGCCGTGATCGGCGTGCCGGATCCGCGCTGGGAAGAGCGCCCGCTCGTGCTGGTGGTGTTGCGGCCCGGTCAGGAGGCATCAGCCGCGGAGATTCGCGCATTCCTTGAGGGACGTGTTGCGCGTTTCTGGCTGCCTGAGTACTTCGCGTTCCCCGCCGAGTTACCCAAGACCAGCGTGGGCAAGATTGACAAGAAAGAGATCCGGCGGTTGCATGCGGCCGGGACATATACCGTGGAGAGGTTGGGCTGGAAGGCGGCTTCAAAAGCCGAGTAGCAGGAAGTCGATTGCAGCCATGATCTAGTCACGCATGGGGTTCATGTCTGCCACGACCGGGCCCAGAATGCGCTTTGGTACGCCCGCCATCTGCGGGGTCATCATGACGAAGGCTTTGCCGTCGATCTCGAGGGTGGGCATCAGTGTTGTGATAACGCCCCCTTTCATTGCCCGTGCCGGACAAAGAGGCACCACGACCCGGGTACCGAGTTCGCTGATCAGGCTGCTCTGCACGTCGAGCAGGTAGGGTAGGGCTGACTTTGTTTCCGGGCTCGTGTTGCGATGGACTGCGAACTGTCCCATCAGAAACTGCGGAGTCCGTCGCTGAAGACTCCGTGTTTCTCCACGTGTTCGTTGTACGCTGATATTGCCGCCCGATTTTCCTCTAGCCAGGCAGCCTGTTGGCGTTGCCTCACCTCTGATGCCAGTGCCTGCTCGAGGGTCTGGGAGAGGTTTATGTCCATCTCCCTCGCCTGGCGGAGCAAGTCCGAATTGATGCTGAGGTTGGTTGGCCGTTTGGGCGCTTGCGTGTCGTAGGCTGTATGCATCGCTAAGGTCTACTGCAAAGGAAGCGCATAGTCTATGCGCATCGATTCGCGCATGCCAGATGAGCAAAAACGGCCGGGCACGGGTTTTCCCGCGCCCGGCCACGGCATCCTCACTCCCCCACCTCGAACACATACAACTCGTTGCCGCCACTCGGCTGATAAACGTCCGGAATCTGCTGCGCGGTCATCAGTTTGAAAACCCCCATGCCGGTGGGCACGGCGATGTACTGCTTGCCGTTCACCGAATAGGTGATGGGGTAGCCGTGGAGTGGCGCACCCAGGCGCGTTTTCCAGAGTTCCTTGCCGGTGTCGACATCGAAGGCCTTGAAGTAGCGGTCCAGATCGCCCACGAAAGCAAGTCCGCCGCCGGTGCTCAGCACGCCGGTCAGGAACATTGCGTGCTGGGTGTGGCTCCAGCGCTGCTTGAGAGTCTTCACGTCGTAAGAACTGAGGCGACCGAAGTCCCCGTTGGCGCCCGGCATGGGCAGCATTTTCGATTCGCCACCATAACCGCCGCCGCCCTCGACCATATCCACCTTGCGCCCGATGAATTCCATGCAGAGCTGCAGCAGCGGGATGATCAGTGAGTGGGATTCGGGGTAGTAGGAAGTGGCCTGCCAGTTGTGGCCGCCGTAGATGCTGGGGCAGGCCGACACCGACTCGCCGATCTTCGCGTCGAGGATGTCGTCGCGGTAGGTCACGCGGCCACGCTTGTAGTCCACGTTCTTGTAGAGATTCTGGTAGATGGTCTCGGTCAAGCCGAGGAATTTGCCATTGCGGCGGTCCAACTTCCAGAGAATCCCGTCCTTGCCGATGGTGAGCAGGAGTTGCTCGCCGTCGACGTCCGCCAGCACGCGCTCGAAGCCGGTCTCCATGTCCAGCGTTTCGCCCGGTATGTGCTGGTAGAACCAGCGCATCTTGCCCGTCTTCGGGTCCAGTGCGAGCGTGGAATTGGTGTAGAGAGCAGCGTCGCGCGGGTTCATGCCGCGGCTTGCAGCCACCCACGGTTTTGCCTGCGAGGTGCCCACGTAGAAGAGACCCAGCGCCGGGTCGTAGCTGCCGGCGATCCAGTTGTCGGCGCCGCCACGCAGTTCCGGCGGGACCTTGCCCCAGCTCTTGTTGTTGGGGTCGCCGGGGAGCGCGATGGTGGAGGTACGCCAGAGTTCGCGGCCGGTCTCCGGGTCGTGTCCGGTGATGAAGCAACCACCCTTCTTGAAGCGCTCGCAGCCGTTGATGCCGCTCACCACCACGCCACCGGCGATCAGCGGGCCTGCCGTGTGCGTGTAGCCCTGTGTGTAGTCAGCTTTCTGCGTGCGCCAGACTTCCTTGCCGGTGTGGATGTCGATCGCGACGATCGCGGCGTCGTAGGTGGCGAGGAACAGGCGATTACCGTAGAGCGCGATGTTGCGCGTCGGCCCGCCCAGCGTGCGCGCATCGGGCGGGAAGCTGTAGGCGTACTCCCAGATGAGATCACCCGTGGCCGCGTCGATCGCCTGGATCTGGTTGTTGGGGTGGGTGAGAAACATCACGCCCTCGTGCACCAGCGGCGTCACCTGGTTGCTGCCCTCGTGCATGGTCATGGCCCAGGCGAGGCGGAGCTTGCCCACGTTGCCGCGGTTCACTTGTGTGAGCGGGCTGTAGCCCTGGCCGTCCAGCGTGCGGCGCCAGCTGAGCCAGGAGCCGTCGGGCGGGTTCTGCAGCATCGCGTCGGTGACGGGGCTGAGCGGTGCTGTCTCGCGGTTCACCCACTTGCCGGCGCTCTTCGCTGCCTCGGCGATGCCGCTCGCACCTTTCCAGGCGCGCTTGTCGGTGCTGTCTGCCGGCGTGTTGGCCGCGGCGGCTGCAGCTGCAGGTGCTTCGTGCGAGACGGTGGCGTTGCCCGCGCCCACCTCCATCACGCTGTTAGCGGCCAGCGCCTCGCTGCCCGGCGCGGCGCCGTTCACGTGCAGGATGTGTGCTATGAGCCCCAGGTAGGTCGCGTCGGTGGAGCCTGCGGGTAGCGTGGTCGACATCTGGCTACGGATGAAACCGGCGAGTTCGCCGGCTGGCTTGCCGCTCCACTTTTCGGCAAATGCGGGCCCGGCGAGCGGCGCGCCATGGGCGCTGCCGCGAAGGCTGCCGTGGTGGCAATCCGCGCAGTAATGCGCGTAATCCGCGCGACCGGCATCGGCCTGGGCTTGCGTGAAGCCCGCGTTGGCATCGGCCTGGAAGGCTAGCAGCAAGGCCAGTGCAAGGCTCGGTCTGCGCAGGGGCATAGGGCATCTCCGGAGATGTTGTCAGGTCTGGGCGGGGAGGAGTCTAGCGCGGCGGCGGTCGCGCGGCATCACTCGAGCGGGGGCATCCCGAAGTCCGCGAGCAGTTGCTTCAGCTCGGCCGCGCCGTGCAGCACCGAGCCCGGGCGGCGCGCCGTCACGACTGTGCCCGCACGCGCTGCCAGCACCTGCGATTCGGCCTCCTGCAGCGCCACCGTTACCGGGATCAGTACCGGCCACTCGCGCCCATTTGCCTGCACGGTGCTGAAGCGCTGCGCCCCGCACACCAGGCTGAAGCCACCGCAACCGAAGACCACGCAGCCGGCGCCGTCCTCGACCAGTGCACGGGCCAGTGGCGCGAAGCGCGCTACCGCCAGTGCCGGATCCTGCAGTGACTGCATCCAGGCCTCGGCGAAGGGAAGGGCATCCATGCGGATGCCCTGGTCGATCAGCGCGTGCGTCAGCCCGAGGTCTGCGATTTGTCGTGCGGCGAACTCCACCTGCCCCGGCAGATTCGGCACGATCAGGCCGAGCTTCGGCGCCAGGGCCGCAGCACGGAAGAGACTCGCGCTGCCGATACCGATCACGGGTACATCGACCACGCTGCGCGCCTGCTCCACGCCGTAGTCGTCGAAGCAGTTCACCACGATGGCATCGAAACCCTCGCGCGCGGCGGCCATGGCGGCGTAGACGATCTGCACGGTGCTCAGCAACTGGAAGAAACTGTCGCGATAGCAATCCGGCGCAGTTTGTGAGGTGAGCGGTGCGTGTCGCAGTCCGCGGATATTCACCGCGGTGCCCGGCCCGAGCATGCCCTGCGCGCAGCCCTCGAGCATCGCCTGGTGCGCGGGTATCTCCTGTTCGTCGTGAAGGATGTTATTGATTACGCAAAGGCGCATTGGCTGCGCTTCCGGGTACCTGTTGCCCATGCCCATCTCCTTTCGTGCCGCGCGGCCCCGGGTGGTGCGTCCGGGGCCGGCGCAGCTCAGGTTCGACGCGTCAGGGGGTGTGGTCGCGCAACTCAGCGAACTTCACCAGCCGGCACTTCATTGCTTTCGGCGGGTTCACGGATTTCACGTAGCGCCCGAGCATGCCGCCCGTGGCGTGCCCCAGCGTATTCAGCCAGTTCGGGTAACGCGGGCCCGGGTCCTCGTGCGCGAGCACGATATTCACACGGCCGTCGGGCTCGTAGTGGGCGTTGAACTTGTTCACGCAGACCTTGAAGAAGCGGTAGTCGAGCGACTGCATCCAGTGGTTCGAGACCTGCAGGTTCCAGGTTTCGCAGGTGGGGATGTCGTCCAACTCGATCAGCAGGGCCTCGTCCGGGGCGAGTTCCCAGTAGGTCTGGTAGTAGTGGATGTTCGGATCGCCGCCGGCGCGCTGGCAGAGGGCCTGATCGTCCTCTGGTAGCAGGTTGGTGTGCTTGGCCTTGTAGCGCCCCTGCCAGGCGATCGTCATCTCGCCGATGTTCTTCGCGAGGCCCACCGCGGCCTGCAGTGAGGCGCCAAGAGCTTCGACCTGCAGATTGTTGTTTCCGCGCTCGGGATTGAGACACTCGATCGTGAGGTCCGCGGGAATTTCCTCGCTGCGCCGCCCGAAGGTCTCGCGCACGATGATCATTCGCGAGGTGGGTTGCGTGGGCAGCCAGTTGCCCGGCCTGGGCGTGCTGCTCACGAGAATTTCGAAGCTGCCGTCCTCGGCGAAGTGCATTTCTTTCGAGTCTATGTTGCCGGTGTCGACCATGCGGCCCACGTCCGTCGAGCTGCCCTTGCTGCCCAGGCTGAACCACGGCACGGTGCCGCGCGTGCCGCGAATCCGGTAATCGAACCGGCCGTCGATCACGCAGTTGTAGTAGATGTTGTCGGGGTTGTCGTTCAGCATTTTTTTCGTCTCGTCGGCGAGACGGAAAAAGGCGGGGAACTGCGGATCGGCGTAGTCGAGCGTGGATTCGAGCCCCGCGCGCAGCAGTTGCGCCATGCAGCGGAAACCGATCGCGCGGGTATAGGCGTCGTGTGGAACCTCGGGCCGCAGCACGATGTCGCCGGCCTGCTTCAGGGCGTCACAGAATTCTGCCCACACCCGGCCATCCAGGACTTTAGACTCGGCCTCGCTTGCGCTCATTCCCGTTCTCCCGCAGCAGTGATTCAGGTAATGCCCGGTGCGGGCAGCATCATGGTCGCACAGGCCCGTCGGGCCGGTCATCATCCGTTCTGATGGGGGAGGCTATTGCACGCGGCGTCTCCCGAGGGGCGCTCATTTGGCTAGGATGTGCGCTAGTGCCGCAGTGACAGGAGATTTCCAGCGTGAAAGATGATCGGTGCGCCGCGGGTCCCGAGCCCGGATCCTCCGAGTGGCTGGCCGCCGAATGGCGGGGCATGCAGCGGCGGATGCTTGCCTGTATCGCCAGTCGCAGCAGCGAACTCGCTCCCGCACCGCTCGCACTCGATACCTCGAGCTACACCGATCCCCTGCGTCACGCCGCCGAGCGTGACGAACTTTTCATGAAGACACCGCTGCTGGCGGGCTTTTCTTCTGAGCTTCCTGATCCCGGCAGCGTGCTGCTTTTCGATGCCTTCGGGCCTCCCGTATTCCTGCGGCGTCGCGAGGACGGCGGGATCGATGCGTTCCACAATGTGTGTCCGCACCGGGGCGCCCGCCTGGTGGACGGGCCGCGCGTGCAGGGCGGCATCGTGTGCCCCTTCCACGCCTGGCGGTTCGGTGTCGATGGGGCGCTGGAAAGCCGTCCTCTGGAGGCAGCCTTCGCGTGTTCCGGGGCGCCGCCCGCACTCACCCGCGTCCCCGTTGCGGAGAAACACGGGCTGGTGTTCCTGCGGCTCGATCCCGCCGGAGAGCCGATCGACATCGATGGTTTTCTGGGCCCGCTGCTGCCCCTG
>CAJADV010000424.1 GCA_903938575.1 uncultured Gammaproteobacteria bacterium | reverse complement strand
TTCAGGCCGCAGGGCTCGAAGCGCGAGGGCATCAGGAACATGTCGGATGCCGCCTCGATCCGGTGCGCCACGCCCTCGTCGTAACCCATGTGAAACGCCACGCGCCCGGGATGCGCCGCCGCTAGCGCAGCGAGTGACTGCTCGTAGCGCGCCTCTCCGCTGCCCAGCAGCACGGCTTGCGCCCCCTGCACGAGCAGCGCCGGCAGCGCGGCGGCGAGGAGATCCACGCCTTTCTGCTCGGCCAGGCGACCGATGAACCCGAGCAGGGGGCTCTGCGGATCGGGTTCCAGTCCGAGCTCGGCCTGCAGGGAAATCTTGTTGGCGCGCTTGCGTGACAGCGTGGTAGCGGCAAAGGGCACGGCGAGGGCAGGGTCGCGCAGCGGATTCCACACGCGGGTGTCGATGCCGTTGATGATCCCCGACAGCACACCGGCCCGGTGACGCAGCAGGCCCTCAAGTCCGCAGCCGAAGGCGGACGTCTGGATTTCGCTCGCATACGTGGGACTGACCGTGGTCACGCGATCTGCGTACACGATGCCGCCCTTGATGAAACTCAGCTGACCGTGGAACTCGAGGGCATCGGGATGCCAGTAGCGCGAGGGCAGCCCAAGTCCGCGGAACTGCTCCACGGGAAAAAGCCCCTGATAGGCGAGGTTGTGGATCGTGAATACCAGCGCCGGCCGCGGGCGCTTGGCGTGCAGCAGCAGCGGGACCAATCCCGTCTGCCAGTCATTGCAGTGCACCACCTCGGGTTGCCAGCCAAGGCCGAAGGCGTCGTAGGCCAGCAGCGCAGCGGTCCGGCAGAGCAGCATGAAGCGCGCAGCATTGTCGGGCCACGGTGTGCCCTGGGCGTCGTGATAGGGGTTTCCGGTGCGATCAAAGAGCGCGGGGCAGTCCAGAAGCCACAGGCGGTTGCGGCTTCCGGGCAGGCGCGACTCGAAGAGCCGCACCCCGTGGCCGTCGATATCGGTTGCGTGTAGCAGTTTCACGCCGAGCGGCTGTGCGGCAGCCAGTACGCCGCGGTACGCGGGCATCAGCACGCTCACGTGGTGACCGAGCGCCTGAAGGGCGCGTGGCAGGCTCGCCGACACATCCGCAAGACCGCCGGTCTTCGCGAGCGGAAACACCTCGCTGCTCACGAACAGGATTCGCATTCCGGCCTCCTCAATCGCGCACGGGAGCCAGCAACACCGCGCCTAGGGGGGGCAGTGTCAGGCTGATCGAGTAGGGCTCGCCGAGATGCGGGATCGCCGTGGCAAGCACGCGCCCGCCATTACCCACATCCGTGCCCCCGTAATGCCGCGAGTCCGTGTTCAGCACTTCCAGCCACTCGCCCGCGCAGGGCACCCCGATCCGGTAATCGCGGCGTACCACGGGCGTGAAATTGAGCACCACGACCCGATACTGGGCGCCTGCGAGCCGGACGTAGGACAATGCGGCGTGTGCGGCATCGTGGCAGTCGATCCAGCGGAAGCCCTCGGGCTCGAAGTCATTTGCGTGGAGCGCGGGCGTGTCACGATAGAGCGCATTCAGGTCGCTCAGCAGCGCGAGCGTACCGCGCGCCAGCGGATCTTCGAGGCGCTCCCAGTCGAGGCTGCGCGCGTGCGACCACTCGCGCTCCTGGGCGAATTCGCCGCCCATGAACAGCAGCTTGGTTCCCGGGTAGGTGAACTGCCACGCGTAGAGCAGGCGCAGATTGGCGTGGCGCTGCCAGCTGTCGCCGGGCATCTTGGCCACCAGCGAGCGCTTGCCATGCACGACTTCGTCGTGCGAGAGGGGCAGCTGGAAGTTCTCGCTGAAGGCGTAGAGCATCCCGAAACTGAGTTCCTGGTGATGGAAGTGGCGGTGCACGGGGTCGCGTGCGAGGTAGCGCAGCGTGTCGTGCATCCAGCCCATGCTCCATTTCATCGAGAAGCCGAGCCCACCCTGATCGACCGGTCGCGTGACCTGTGGCCAGGCGGTTGACTCCTCCGCGAGCGTGAGCGTGCCCGGGTGCAAGCCGTGGGTGAGGGCGTTCAGCTCCCGCAAGAAATGCACCGCCTCGAGGTTCTCGCGTCCGCCGTTTTCATTGGGGCTCCAGTCGCCGGGCTCGCGCGAGTAGTCGAGGTAGAGCATCGATGCGACGGCGTCGACCCGCAGGCCGTCGACATGGAATTCCTCGAGCCAGAAATTGGCGCTGGCAAGCAGGAAGTTGCGCACCTCATGCCGGCCGTAGTCGTAGATGAGTGTGCCCCAGTCGCGGTGTTCGCCGCGTTGCGGGTCAGCATGCTCGTAGAGCGCGGTGCCGTCGAAGCGCGCGAGCGCATGGGCATCGCGGGGGAAATGCGCGGGCACCCAGTCGAGCAGCACGCCCAGGCCGCAACGGTGGCAGTGGTCGACGAAGAAGCGGAAATCATCGGGGCTGCCGAAGCGGCTGGTGGGCGCGAAATAGCCCGTTGCCTGATAGCCCCAGGACTCATCGAGCGGGTGCTCGGTGATGGGCATCAATTCGATGTGCGTGAACCCGAGTGCGAGCGCGTGATCGGCGATACGTGCGGCGAGCTCGCGGTAGCCGAGGAATCCCCCGCCCGGCGCGCGCTGCCACGAGCCCAGGTGAACCTCGTAGACGCTGAGCGGTGCGCGCAGCCAGTCGCGCGTCCGGCGTGCCGCAAGCCAGGCACTGTCGCCCCAGTCATAGGCTGTGGGGCCCGTCACTACGGCCGCCGTGGCTGGGCGCTGCTCGAAGCGCCGGCCATAGGGATCGGTCTTCACGGCGATGCCGCCGTCGCGCGCCCGGATCTCGAACTTGTAGAGCGCGCCCGCTCCGACGCCGGGCAGGAACAGCTCCCAGACGCCACTGGAGCCGCGCACGCGCAGTGGGTGGCAGCGTCCGTCCCAGGCGTTGAAATCGCCCACCACGCTCACCCGTTCTGCATTGGGTGCCCACGTGGCGAACAGTGTGCCGGCAATGCCGTCGATCTCGCGCAGCGAAGCGCCCAGATGCCGGTAGACGTGCCAGTGCCGGCCTTCGGCAAACAGGTGGAGGTCGAGCTCACCGATCTGCGATCCGAAATTCCAGGGGTCCACGCAGCGCCGCGGCCTGCCGGCTGCGTCTTCCCACTCGACATCAGGGTGCGCAGCCAGTCCGGCGTCCGGGCAGCTGAAGAGCCCGGTCTTGCCGACGCGCGTCGCGGCGATGCGCTGTGGCCCAACGTGTGCCCGCAGCGCCCACGGCAGCCACAGCAGGCGACGCCCTTCATGACGGCCGAGTACGGCAAAGGGATCGTGGGTGCGCGCGGCGAGTAGGCGGGCAACGTCCTCGCGCGCCAGGAGCGCGGCATCCCCCAACGACTGATCCATGTCAACGATCTGCATCATGTGCTCGGAGCCGGCGACGGCTGTGGCGACGTTGAGGTGTCATGATTTAAAGTCATTCTCGGTGGCCTGACAAACCGCCAGGAGATTTCGGTGGCCAACGGAGGGCATTCCTGAATGACGACCGGACACTCTGGCAGATTCGTCAGTCGCCTCACCCGGGAGACGCTTGCTTTGGTGCTCGCCGGCGGCCGTGGCTCCCGGCTCAAGCAACTCACTGATTGGCGGGCGAAGCCCGCAGTGCCCTTCGGCGGCAAGTTCCGGATCATCGATTTTCCCCTCTCGAATTGCGTGAACTCGGGCATTCGCCGGGTGGCTGTTCTCACGCAGTACAAGTCGCACTCCCTGCTTCGCCATATACAGCATGGCTGGAGTTTCCTGCGTGCGGAGCTGGGGGAGTTCGTGGAGCTGCTGCCAGCGCAGCAGCGTATCGAGACATCCTGGTACGAGGGCACAGCCAACGCCGTGCTGCAGAATTTCGACATCATCCGCCATCATGACCCGGAGTGGGTGCTCATCCTGGCAGGCGATCATGTCTACAAGATGGACTACGGCACCATGCTGGCGGCCCATGTCGAGAACGAGGCCGATGTCACAGTGGGCTGCATCGAGGTGCCGCTGGCCGAAGCGAGCGCCTTCGGCGTCATGGCGGTCGATGATGACTACCGCATCACCGAGTTCGAGGAAAAGCCAGAGCATCCGAAATCGATGCCCGGCCACGCCGACCGCGCGCTCGCCTCGATGGGTATCTACGTCTTCAGCACGCGGGTGCTGTTCGAAGAACTGGGGCGCGATCACGCCAACCCGGCGTCAGCGCACGATTTCGGCCGCGACATCATCCCCTCGCTCCTCGGGCGCCTGCGGGTCCAGGCCTACCCCTTCCGCGATCCGCAGAACGGCGGGCAGGGTTACTGGCGCGATGTGGGCACCGTGGATTCTTTCTGGGAGTCCAACATGGAGCTGATCGGTGTCTCGCCCGATCTCAACCTGTATGACGTCGACTGGCCGATCTGGACATGGCAGGAACAGGTGCCCCCCGCGAAGTTCGTTTTCGACCAGGAGGGACGGCGCGGGATGGCCGTGGACTCGATGGTCTCGGGGGGCTGCATCGTTTCGGGTGCGCGGGTGCGTCGCTCGTTGCTGTTCTCGAACGTGCGGGTGCATTCCTATGCGCGCGTTGAGGATTCGGTGGTGTTTCCCCAAGTCGAGGTGGGTCGTCACAGCAGGATCCGTCGCGCCATCATCGACAAGCGTTGCGTGATACCCCCGGGCACTGTGATCGGTTACGACCACGCTGAAGACGCCCGGCGTTTCCACATCTCCCCGCGCGGCATCGTGCTGGTGACGCGGGATATGCTCGGCCCCCATGACTGAGGACGCGCGCCTCACGGTGATTCTCTGCTGGCACATGCACCAGCCGGAGTACCGCGACTGCGTCACGGGCAGCTATCGCCTGCCGTGGACGCTGCTGCACGCGCTCAAGGACTACGTCGACATGGCCGCGCATCTCGAGGCCACGCCGGGTGCCCGGGCGGTGGTGAATTTCGCGCCGGTACTGCTGGAGCAAATCGAAGATTGCGCGCAGACGGTATCGCATCACCTGCGGACCGGCTCTGTGTTGTCAGAGCCGCTGCTCGCGGCGCTGTCCGGGGTGCTGCCCGCGGCTACGGATGCGCGAGCCGCGCTGGTAGCCCAGTGCCTGCGTGCCCACGATGTGCGCGTGATCGGGCGCTTCGCGCCGTTCGCGCATCTGCGCTCGGTAGCGCGGCGCATCGGCGTCGACTCGCCAGATCTCGGCTTGTTGTCTGACGCCTATCTGCTCGATCTGGTCACCTGGTATCTGCTCGGGTGGATGGCGGAAACCGTGCGGCGCCGGCATCCCCTGATCGCGGCGCTGCAAGAAAAAGGCAGCGGATTTGATGCCGCCGACCGCAGGGCACTGCTTGAATTAGTGCACGAACTGCTTGGCGGGTTGCTGGGACGCTACCGCGCGCTTGCCGATGCTGGCAGGGTGGAGCTTGCGATGAGTCCCTACGCGCACCCGATCCTGCCGCTGTTGCTCGATTTGCGCGCGGGGCTGGAGGCCGAGCCCGGGGCACCCCAGCCCGCCGCCACCACGTACCCGGGCGGTGCCGACCGTGCGCGCTGGCACCTGCGTCATGGGCGGGAAGTATTCGTCAGGCTGCTGGGTCGCGAAGCCCAAGGCTGCTGGCCCTCCGAGGGTGCGCTCAGCGCCGGGACTGTCCGCCTGCTGGCGGAAGAAGGTTTTCGCTGGTGCGCGAGTGGGGAGAGCGTACTGCGCAATTCGTTGGGTGCCGGAGACGCGGAGGCAAAGGATCCGGTCAACTGTCTGCACCGGGTCTATCGACTGGGTGATGCGGGCGTGAACATCTTTTTCCGTGACGATGGTCTGTCGGATCTGATCGGGTTCCGCTACGCGGACTGGCATGCCGATGATGCAGTGGGCGATCTGCTGCACCATATCGGCAATATCGCCAGCGCCTGCCCCGATCGCCGCAACTCCGCCGTCAGCATCGTTATGGACGGTGAGAACGCCTGGGAGCACTATCCGGAAAATGCGTTTCACTTCCTCGGCGCACTCTACCAGCGCCTGGCCGCGCATCCCCTGCTGTCGCTCGGCACTTTCGATTCCTTCCTGGCGCGCAATCGCCCAACGCCATCCGTACTGCTGCAGCTCGTGGCAGGAAGCTGGGTGTACGGGACGCTCTCGACCTGGGTCGGATCCCCGGACAAGAACCGCGGCTGGGATTTGCTGGTGGAGGCCAAGACGACTTTCGACCGCGCGATGGCGGAAGGGCATCTCGATGCCGCGGCGCGCGCGGCCGCGCAGCGTCAACTTGCGATCTGCGAGGGTTCGGATTGGTTCTGGTGGTTCGGCGATTACAACCCCGCGGCCAGTGTGAGTGATTTCGAACACCTGTTCCGGCTGCACCTCGCGAATCTCTACCGGCTGCTCGGTGAAGCCGTGCCCCCGGGTCTCACGCAGGTCGTGTCGACCGGACACGGAGACCCGGCGCTGGGTGGGGTCATGCGACCGGGCAGTCAGGGCGGATGAACGCAGCCGGGCTGCTCGCGCAGCGCCGTGCCGGCGTGCTGCTGCATCCCACCTCGCTGCCCTCACCGTACGGGCCCGGTGATCTCGGGCACGCGGCCTGGCGTTTCGTGGAATTTCTCGCCGCGGCGGGTTTCAGCGTGTGGCAGATGCTGCCGGTGGCGCCGCCGCACCCTGATCTCTCGCCCTACGATGCGTTCTCCGCTTTTGCTGGCAATCCCGCGCTGCTCAGTCTCGACTGGTTGCACGACCGGGGCTTTGTCGACGCCGCCGATCTGCAGCGCGTGCTGCGACAGCCCGGGCTTCGCGAGACTGTGCTGGCAACGGCGGCCTCGCGCTTTGCCGCGCGCCTCGCGGAAGAGCCGCCGCTGCGCGCCGATATCGAGGCTTTTCGGGAGCGCAATGCGCACTGGCTCCCCGACTATTGCCTGTTTGCTGCGCTCCACGAGGCCTGCGACCACCAGCCCTGGTACCGCTGGCCGAGTGCATTGCGCGATCGTGAGCCGTCCGCGCTTGCGGCAGCCGCGCAGCAACACGCAGTTCGCGTGGACGCGATCTGTTTCGAACAGTATGTGTTCGACTGTCAGTGGCACGAACTGCGAACCTATGCGCTCACTCGCGGCGTGCATTTTTTCGGCGACGTGCCGATTTTCGTGGCCCATGACAGTGCTGATGTGTGGGCCTCACGCGGCCTGTTCCGTGTGGATGCCGATGGTGCACTCGCCGTCGAGACGGGCGTACCACCCGATTACTTCAGCGCCACGGGGCAGCGCTGGGGCAATCCGCACTACGACTGGGACGCGATGGCGCGCCATGGCTTCGCGTGGTGGCGCGCGCGCATTGCGCTGCAGCGCGAGCGCTTCGACCTGCTGCGCATCGACCATTTTCGTGGCTTCGAGGCCTGCTGGGAGATACCCGCTGGTGCGTTGACGGCCGCTGAGGGGCACTGGGCCCCTGCGCCCGGCGATGCGCTGCTCGAGGCCCTGCTCGAGGCTGCCGGTCCGGGTACGCTCGTTGCCGAAGACCTTGGCACCATTACGCCGGCGGTGGAGTGCTTGCGGCGCGCGCATGCGCTGCCGGGTATGCACATCCTGCAGTTTGCCTTCGATGGCGATCCCGCCAACCCCTATCTGCCGCACAACCACGCGCGCGATGCGCTGGTCTACACCGGTACGCATGACAACGACACCACGCTCGGCTGGTTCCGTGGCCTGGACGATGCGGCGCGCGCGCAGATGCTCGACTACTTCGGCACTGCCGCCGCGGACATGCCCTTCACGCTCGTGCGTGCAGCGCTGGCGTCGGTCTCGCGTCTTGCGATCGTGCCGATGCAGGATCTGCTGCGATTGGGCAGCGAATCACGCATGAATCGACCCGGCACCGCGCGCGGCAACTGGTGCTGGCAGCTCGAGGGCGAACATTCGTTTTCCGCCGAACATGCCGCGCAACTGCGCCTGATGCTTCTGCGTTACGGTCGGCTTTGCTGACTACGTATTCGCTCTTATGGGTCTTCCCTACCTGCCGCTGTAACCATTGACGTGAATCATGGCCACCCGAAGGCGGAGTCAGGATCATGCAACCTCAGGAGGAGGAAGCCATGGAACACAGGCATCACGCACGCATGGAAATGGACGTTCCCATGCTTATCTACCGCAGCGGAATTCCGGTTGCGATCGGACGCATCCGCGATGCGAGTCGCGGCGGAGTTTTCGTCCAGACCGGATACGCGGAGCTTCGGCTGAACCAGCAGCTTGAGGTTGAATTCTGTGTGTCCGAGGCAGACTCCGTCGCGGCGCTGCGCGTTCGTGCGCACGTAAGGCGCTGCGATGCCGGTGGAATCGCGTTGGAAGTTGATGACCGCGACGCGGCCGTCGCTCCGTCGATGCGCTGTTTGCTCGGTCAGCACAGGATGATCAACAACGGCGCGCGGTCGGGGCCGGGCGCGTTCGCCTTGCAGTCAGGATCAGGCCCCACCTTAAAGGAGTTGCAGTCATGGATATGAAAAACACCAAGTCCCCAGCCAAATCGGCACCGCAGGGTCGGCAGGCCGTGAAGGCTGAGCGCGAGACCTCGCCCGCTTATGCGTCGTCGCCTGTCGGCGAGATGGACCTGTTTTTCGACCGTCTCTCGAATGGGCTGTTGTCGCGCATGGGTTTTCCGGCTCTCGCGGATACGGGGTGGCCGTTTCTGGCGGATGCTCCGCGGGTGGACCTGCTCGATCGCGGCAAGGATCTGGTGCTGCGCGCCGAGATGCCAGGTATCGCGAAGGACGATCTGGAGATCTCGCTGCGCGACGGCACGGTGACGATCCGCGGGGAGAGCCGCAAGGAGACGCACGAGGAGAAAGCGGACTATCATCGCCGCGAGATCAGCCGTGGCAGTTTCCAGCGAACGGTCCCCCTGCCCGCCGATGTGGCCGGTGACAAGTGC
>CAJADV010000423.1 GCA_903938575.1 uncultured Gammaproteobacteria bacterium | reverse complement strand
CGCATCGCGCCCGACTACGCGCGTGCACCTGCCGCAACCTGATATTCCCGTATCCATTTCATCCACACCAAGAGGGTTTTCCTGCATGGCATCCATCAACGTCCTGGGCATCTGCGGCGGTCTGCGCGCCAAGTCCTACAACCACAGCGCCCTGCGCGCCGCTGCCGAACTGATGCCTGCGGGCATGCATCTCAGCCTGGCCGATTACGCCGACGTGCCACTGTTCAACCAGGATGTGCAGGACCAGGGCATGCCCGCGGCGGTCACGCGGCTGGCAGAGGCCATCCGGGCGGCTGACGCGATTCTGATCGCCAGCCCGGAGTACAACTTTTCGGTCTCGGGCGTGCTGAAAAATGCGATCGACTGGGTGTCGCGGGTCCCCGGGCTGCCGTTCAAGGACAAGCCGGTGGCCATCCTTTCCGCGACCATGGGCCCGTTGGGCGGAGGCCGCCACCAGTACGAGCTGCGCAAGATCCTGGGCAGCCAGGATGCGCTGGTGCTGGTCAAGCCCGAGGTCTTCATCGGCCTGGCGCAGACGAAATTCGACGCGGACGGCAAGTTGACGGATGCCGCAACGCGCACGGCACTGGAGGGCCAGATGCAGGCCTTCGAGCGCTGGATAGGGCGGGTGGCGCTGCGCTAGTGTAGTGATCTGTTCTTGATTGAACTTAAATGATTTGCAGGAATCCAATGCTCTACTACAGTCTGCATTGGAACCAGCACATGCGAGTTGCCCCATCGATCATCCTCACCGACGAGCAGAGAAATGAGCTGACGCGACTCTCGCGTTCCGGTCGCACAAGTGTTCGACTGGCCGAGCGCTCGCGCATCGTGCTTCTGGCAGCCCAGGGCCTGCAGAACAAAGAGATTGCCGAGCAATTGGGCATTGGTCGAGTGCAGGTCGCGCGCTGGCGCCAACGCTATCTCGAGTCCGGAATCGAAGGCATCGAACGCGACCTGCCGCGCGGCGCGCCGCCGGTGAAGGTTGACGTCAAACATCTGGTGCAATTGACGACACAAAGCAAGCCCGAAGCGGCCACTCACTGGAGCACGCGAACGCTCGCGGCCGAGTTGGGCGTAGCAGCGAGCACTGTGTGGCGCCACTGGCACTCGCACGGCCTCAAGCCCCACGTCGTGCGCGGCTTCAAGGTCTCGCGCGACCCGCAGTTCGCCGAGAAACTCGAGGACATCGTGGGCTTGTACATGTCCCCGCCCGAGCACGCCTTGGTGCTCTGCTGCGACGAGAAGAGCCAAGTGCAGGCGCTGGACCGCACGCAACCCGGACTGCCGATGAAGAAAGGCCGCGCGGCCACCATGACGCACGACTACAAGCGCAATGGCACCACTACGCTGTTCGCCGCGCTCAATGTGCTTGACGGCCAAGTCATTGGCCAATGCCAGCAGCGCCACACCCACGTCGAATGGCTGAAATTTCTCAAGCAGATCGACCGCCACACGCCCAAGGACAAGGCGCTGCATCTGATCGCCGACAACTACGCCACGCACAAGCACCCGGCAGTGCAGGCGTGGCTGGTCAAGCATCCAAGGTTCAACATGCATTTCACGCCCACCTCCGCGTCGTGGCTGAACATGGTCGAGCGCTTCTTTCGCGACATCACCGTCAATCGTCTGCGCCGCGGCGTCTTCACCAGCGTGCCGGAGTTGGTTGGCGCCATTGACGAGTATGTCGCCCATCACAACATCAACCCCAAGCCGTTCATCTGGACCAAGAGCGCTGCCGACATCCTAGAAAAGGTCATACGTGCCAATAGCCGCTTAAGTTCCAAACAGAATGCAACACTACACTAGCAGATGACAGCCACAGCCTGCTGTTACGGCTCGACGTCAGTGATCAGGGAATCGGCATCAGCCCGGCCCAGCAGGCCCGACTGTTCCAGGTCTTCGTCCAGATCGATGGATCATCCACCCGAAAATACGAGGGCACCGGTATCGGCCTCGCCCTGTGCCGCCGCATCGCTCGGTTGATGGGCGGCGACGCGGGCGTCACCAGCCTCATGGGCGGCGGCAGCACCTTCTGGGCCACCGTCTTGCTGCGACGGGAGTCCACCTGGTCCGCTGCGCTTGTGACTCTAGATCTCACTACCGCCTGACGCGG
>CAJADV010000422.1 GCA_903938575.1 uncultured Gammaproteobacteria bacterium | reverse complement strand
CGCGGCTACCACAACTCCTGCCGCCACCGCGGCCGCATCCTCAAGCGCGGCAGCGGCAACGCCACGGAACTGCGCTGCCCCTACCACTCATTCGCCTGGGACCTGGACGGCGCCTTCAAGGGCGCGCCCTGCATGTGGGATTTCAGCCACATCGACACCGATGACTTCGGCCTGCCGGAAGTGAAACTCGCCACCTGGGGTGGCTGGGTGTTCATCAACATGGACCTCGATGCGACGCCGCTGCTCGAGCACATGGGCATCGTGCCCGAGCATTTCGCGCGCTGGGAGATCGACCAGCGCTATGTCTCGCTGCATATCGAGAAAGTGATCGCCTGCAACTGGAAAGTCGCCACCGAGGCCTTCATCGAGTCCTACCACGCCATCCAGACGCATCCGCAGATACTCGTCTACTCGGGCATCGACAACTCCCAGTACGACGTGTGGGGCGACAACGTGAGCCGCACCATCACCACCATGGGCGTGGTGAACCCAAGCCACACGAACGTCTACACCGAGCAGGACTGCATCGACACCATTCTCGGCACCTCGGCGCTGATCGGCAGCAGCGACGAGGAGCAGACCATCGAGCAGGGGCGCACCGCGCGCGAGCGCATCGCCGAGATCAGCTACGCGGATTTCAACGCCCAGTGGGGGCGCGACATCCGCGGCGAGGCCACGCAGTCCGAGGTGATGGACTCGATCCTCTACCTCGTGTTCCCCAACTTCATGCCCTGGGGCGGCTACCTGCCCACGCTCACTTACCGGCACCGACCGAACGGCGATGACCACGAGTCCTGCATCATGGACATCTACATCCTCACGCACTTCCCGGAGGGCAGCGCGCGCCCGGCCGATGCCAGCACCATCCGCCTCGGCATCGACGAGCCCTTCAGCAAGGCCAAGGAGATGGGCGAGGCGCTGGGGCGCATCTTCGATCAGGACGGCGCCAACCTGCCGCAGGTGCAGCGCGGCATGAAAGCCTCCAGGACCGGCGAGGGTGTACTCGCCAATTACCAGGAAATCCGCATCCGCCAGTTCCACCAGACGCTAGACAAATACCTGGAAGCCTGAGGCACCCGCGTGAATCCGACCGGCACGCTGCTCACCCCGGAACGCCGCGCCCGCGACAGCGCGGCCTGGCGCAACACCACCATCGCCCGTGAGGCCTGGAAAAAGGCCGCCGAGCACCCCGATGCCGTCGCCTTCTACATGGAGAACGAGCCCGATGTGAGCTTCGGCCAGATCGCGCTCGCGGCCCGGCGCCTGATCACCGCGCTGCAATCGCTCGGGCTGCGCGCCGGAGAGGTGATCAGCTTCCAGCTCCCGAACTGGCCGGAGGCCGCGGCGATCGATATCGCGGCCGCGGCACTCGGGCTGGTGGTAAACCCCATCGTGCCGATCTACCGCGACCGGGAACTGCGCTTCATCCTGGGCGATGCGCGCTCGCGGCTCATCTTCATCCCCGACCGTTTCCGCTCCATCGACTACGCCGCCATGCTGCTCGCGCTGCAGCCCGAACTCCCGGAGCTCGCGCATATCGTCACGGTGCGCGCCGCAGGCGCCATCGCCGGCACCCTGCGCTACGAGGAGATCACCGCCGGAGCACCGGCCGATCCCGCCACGCTGCCCGCCGTGGATCCGAATGCCCTGAAGTGCCGCCTCTACACCTCGGGCACCACGGGTTTTCCCAAGGCCGTGCTCCACAGCCACAACACGCTGCGTCGCATCAATGACAACAGCATCGAGCACGCGAACATCGGCCCCGACGACGTGATGGTCATGCCCTCCCCCGTCACCCACATCACCGGCTACGGCAGCGGCATCAACATGCCCTTCGCCAGCGCAGCCAAAACGGCCTTCATGGAGCGCTGGGACGCCGATGCCGCCATCGACCTCATCAAGCGCGTGGGTGGCTCGCTCACCGTGGGCGCCACCCCCTTCCTGCAGGAACTGCTCGACGCCGCCGAGCGCCGCGGCGAGACGCTGCCCAGCATGCGGCAGTTCTCCTGCGGTGGCGCCGCGGTACCGCCGCAACTGGTGCGACGCGCCTACCGCGTCATGCCCGGCTGCCGCACCATGCGCGTCTACGGGAGCACCGAGGCGCCGATCATCACGCTGGGCTGGCGCGAGGACCCGGAACTGGCAGCCACCACCGACGGCCATCCGTGGTACTACGAGGTGCGCATCCTCGACAACGAGGGCAAAGCGGTGCCGCCGGGCACCGATGGCGAGGTCGCGGCACGTGGTCCGGGAATGTTCCTCGGCTACGCCGACCCGCAGCAGAACGCCGAAGCGCAC
This sequence comes from uncultured Gammaproteobacteria bacterium, assembly GCA_903938575.1. Lineage (GTDB taxonomy): Bacteria > Pseudomonadota > Gammaproteobacteria > Pseudomonadales > UBA5518 > UBA5518. The sequence continues at coordinate 89 of CAJADV010000422.1, read as the reverse complement.
ACCGCGGACGGCTTTTTCCTCACCGGCGATATCGGACACCTGACACCCGAGGGCGCGATCCAGATCACCGATCGCAAGAAGGACATCAT
>CAJADV010000421.1 GCA_903938575.1 uncultured Gammaproteobacteria bacterium | reverse complement strand
GGTCGTCGACACGCGGAAGAAATCACGGTGTACAAGTCACTCGGCATCGCAGCCCAGGACGTGGTGACGGCACGAGAGGTCTACCGCGCCGCCTGTGCAGGAAATCTCGGGGTCATGGCCGCCGTCTGAGAGGCGGCGCGTCACGCGGGTCTGCGCCATGCCCGGCTCTGTCTCGTCCATCAGGGAGAGTTGAATGCACCCGTATTGCCGGCTATCCACGCTGCTTATCCTGCTGCTGACGCCACCTGCCAGCGCCGCTCCGGCAGACCCGGCGCAGACCTGCGCCAGCTACAACCAGCAGTCACACCGCGCAGCCGAGCGACTGGACCGAGAACTGCAGATCGCCAACAGCCCGCTGCTTGCCGCGGACCAGGCGGCAGGCCGCAACCCCAAGCTCGCGGCCTACCTGGATCAGTTCGCGGCCGATGTGGCAGTGCATGGCTTGCAGGGGAGACCGGAGCCTGCGCGCATCCAAGACGTGAAGGCGCACTACCAGCACGTGATGGGTTCTGCCACCCCCGCAATCCGTGATCCGGACAGCGCGCTTCAGGAAGACGTTCGTGTCGTCGCCGGGCCAATGGCTGCGCACCGCTATCACGCCGCCCTGCACGTGCCCGGCTTTCCGCCTGATTTCGCGTACTACGACACGCAGCTTCCCCTGCAGTTGCGAGGGCAGACGATCTTCGACTATGGCGGCCCCGGAGGGACCATTCGGGAGCGTTGGTCCAACCACGACAACAAGTTCCGCACCGGGCAGCTCTGGCGATACATGCTGAACCATCCGCGTGACGCCGATCCAACGCGCTTCCGAACGGACCTGCGTCCGGGAAGCGATGCCACAGGCGCTGCGATCGATCGCGACGGGGAGCGGTTGAATGCCGTCTTCAATGGCGAACTCGCGCTGGTGGCGGGAGATTTCATGTTGGTCGACGGCGCCTTCCGATACGGCCCGCCAAGCCTGCCAAAGGGCGTTGAACGCCCGGTCACGGAGGCCGAGGGCCTGCAGTTCGTGAACCGCTGGTTCAGCCGCGATCAGCTTCCAGTCGATGCCGACTCAGACTTCGGCTGGCTAGCCGACGATGCCATCCTGCACGGCGCAGGCTGCGATGACGCGAGGGCAACAGACGCAGCAGCAACTATCGGTGGTACCGGATCTGCACGGCTTGCCGCAACGACGCTGCAGCGCGTCCTTGGGGATCGCCTGGGGCAGGATGCGCGCAACGCATTGCGGCAGGCAGTCGACGCCAACGCGCCCTATGGTCAGCTGCCTATCTCCGCGTGGTCGAGAGTCGCATTCCAGACGCAGTTGAGCGGAATGACCGCAACCGGTGGCGCATCAGGCTCCACCCGCCCGGTGCCTGCTCGGTACTGCGCGCAGTGGGTCATACGCTTGGGCGCATCCTCAACCTCAAACGTAAAGGCACACGAGGTATGGCTCAACATGACGCGGCTCGAGGCACCGGAGACACGCTGCCCGAACACGACGCCGCCAGGGCCCGCTGATGCCGGCTGAACCCTGGCTGGTGCGAGCAGGCCGAACTGCCGCCGCCACCCACAGCCGAGATTCGCCTGAGGCCTGATGCCTCAGGGGTAGGTAGGGGGCTCGTGCATCGACGCCCTACGGCAACTCCATCCACCGCGCCCCGATATGCCCCACCTTCACGTAGATCAGCGCACCCTCCGGCCCTGCCCACGGCGTGTGCACGCTGCCGCGCGGGTTACGCAGCCACGTCAGCGCCGGGTAGTCGCCTTCCTCGTCGTGCAGCGAGCCCTCGAGCACCAGGATTTCCTCGCCACCCGGATGACGATGCGGATGGAAGCGCATATGCGGCACCCAGCGCACGAGTGCCGTGGACACGCCGTCGTGCTCGTGCAACGACAGCACAGACAGCCCCTCGACCAATCCGGGGCGCCAATCGGCCGCGCGCGTGTCGATGCGCACGGGCTGCGTATCGGTTGCGGCGAACTGCCAGAGCTTCACGACAATCGTGCAGCCCTTCTCTGAATAGGGTGCGTGACCGCTGCCCGGCGGATTGCGCACATAGGTGCCGGGCGGGTTGTGGCCGTGCTCGTCCGAGAACACGCCTTCCAGCACAAGATACTCCTCGCCGCCGCCATGCACGTGCCGCGAGAAACGCGAGCCCGGCGCATAGCGCACGATGCTGGTGGCGCGCGCCACCTCCCCACCGATGCGGTCCAGCATGCGCCGCTCCACGCCCGCCATGGGCGAGGCTAACCACGGCAGGTCTGCCGTATGCAGCACCACACCTTGCGAGAAATCATGATTCAGCCCCGTGACCACAGACATGAGTCAATCTCCGGAGAGGCCCGCACCGGTCAGGTAATACACCGCGAAACTCGCCAGCCAGTGCTCGCCCTCGTAGTGGCCCGAGGACACCAGCGGCAGACCTGCTGCAGCGTGCGCCTGCATCGCCCGTTCGAGGTTGCCGCGCCGGCGGTCGCGCGGATCGAGCGCGCTCGCGATGCCCTGCATCGCCGAGGCGCGGCTCAGATTCAGGCCCACCAGATGCACGATCTGCGGGTCCTCGAGATCGCTCACCACCGCGGGCGTGGCCCAGGCGCCGAGCCGCGCGCGGCGCAGCCCGGGCGCGAAGCGGTTAAGCCATGAGGAGAACGGTTTCGGCTTCAGCACGCGGCGCATCAGGTCAGCGACATTAAGCCCGGGCGAGAAGAAATCCTGGCCCGAGGGCTCGAAGTTCGTGGGGTAGCCGGCGTCCTTTTCGTAGTAGTCCCTCGCCCGCTGCACGAGCAGCGCCTCGAATTCCGCGTTCCCCGTGGCACGGGCGTAATCGATCATCTGCGCGAGCGCCCACGCGGTATCGGGATGGATGCCGCTGCGTACCGGGTAGGTGAGACGCGGCAGATAACCCTGCGCGAGCGAGACGATGCGCTCCTCGAGCGGCCGCAGGTTAGCGGCCCAGGCGCGGGCATCGGGATCCTCGAAACCGCGCAGCTCCTGCGCGAGGCGCAATAGCCAGGCCCAACCGTACATGCGCTCGAAGCTCTGGTTGTGGCGCGGCTCGAAGTACGCCGCTTCGGCAAGGAGGTTCGCGGCCGTGAGGTGCGCCGCGATGCGCGTGCGGATCTCCGTGGCCTCGGGCACATCGGGGTGAAGCCGCAGCAGCCGTACCAGCATCCAGTGCGCGTGCACCGAGGAATGCCAGTCGAAATGCCCCCAGAACGCCGGGTGCAGTTCACGCGGGGTTTTCAGATCCGCTGGCCCGTTGAGAAGCTCATTGGGTTTGTTGGGATACTCGCGGTCCAGCCCCGCGAGCGACATCCGAGCGAAGTGCGAGGCCTGTTCCATATCAACTCCCGGCGCCAGCGCCGACTTCGCATCATTGCCCATAAAACTTGCCAGCACGCCAAGTACGAGCGCGGCGAGCCGCGCGACAGCCCGTGTCACTCGCATCGCCGCCCCCGCGCGCCTATGATCCTGCCGGGATTCTGGACCGGTACCTCGAGCATGACAACGAAAACGCAATTCAACGGGCGCAGCACGGCCGATCAGGTGCTCGCGGGGCGCGATCTTTCCGCCCGCACGGTACTGGTCACCGGCGCGAACGGCGGCATCGGCTTCGACACGGCGCGCGCGCTCGCCGCCGCAGGGGCGCGCGTGTTGCTCGCTTGCCGCAACCGCGAGGCGGGAGAGAACGCGGTTGCGCGAATTCGCACTCGCCACCCGCAGGCACGCGCAGAATTCTTGCCGCTGGACCTGGCCTCGCTCGCGAGCATGCGCGCGGCCTGCGCCACGCTATCCGCGGACGCGCTGGACACCATCATCTGCAACGCCGGGCTCATGGCGCCGTCCTATGCACTGACCGCAGAGGGCTTCGAGAAAACCGTGGGCGTGTGTCACGTCGGCCACTTCGCGCTCGTGCAGGGGCTGCTGCCGCAGTTGCTCGCCAGCGGCGCGCCACGCGTGGTGATGGTGGCGAGCGAATCCCATCGCGCACCCGCCACGCTCGACTTCGACAACTTCCCCACTCGCGAGAAGGGCTACTTCGCGATGCGCTCCTACGGGCAAGCCAAGCTCTGCAATGTACTGATGGCGAACGAACTGCAACGCCGCTACGGCGCGCAGGGCCTGATGTCCTGCTCGCTGCACCCGGGCACCATGGTGACCACCAACATAGGCAGCGAATCCGCGCTGGTGCGCTTTGCGATGAAGTTGGTGAGCCCCTTCACCAAGGACTGCAACCAGGGTGCGGCAACCTCGGTGTGGGCTGCGGTGCACGAGCCCGCCGCGGAACTGGGCGCGCAGTACCTGCGCGATTGCCGTATCGACCGCGCCACGCCGGAAGGGCGCGATGCGCAGGTGGCGGGCAAGTTATGGGATCTCTCCGAGCGCTGGCTCGCGGAGCACGCGGCGCGCTGAACGCGCCTCTTACCAGCTGGCCTCGAGCCGCGCGGGTCCGCGCAGCAGCGCGCCGCGTGGCTCTGCTCCTGTAGCGTCTGCAAGTCGCAGCCCCGGCAAGCGGTCCAGCAGCACATCCAGCGCGACGCTGAGCTGCCGGCGAGCCAGGTGCATGCCCGGGCACAGCCGCGGCCCCGGCCCGAAGCTGAGCAGCTTGCGGCTGCTGTCGCGGTGGATGTCGAAGCGGTCGCCATCTTCGAAAACTGCAGGATCGCGGTTCGCTGCAGCCATCGCGAACAGCGTGAAGGTCGAAGGCGGTATCTGCACGCCGCAGAACTCCACCGCGTGCGGCGCGGATATTCGCGGCAGCACGGCAACCGGCGTTTCCCAGCGCAGCAACTCCTCGATGGCATTGGCGCGCAAGCCGGGTTCCGCGCGCAGTTGCTCCCAGAGCGAGGGCTCCCTGAGCAGCGCCCATAGCAGGTTGCCGAGGGCATCGGTGGTGGTGGAAGCACCCGCGCTGAAGAGCAGCCGGATATGGGCGAGGATTTCCTCGTCATCGAGTTGATGGCCGTCGGCGTCTGCCAGCACCAGTCCGGAGATCACGTCATCACGCGGCTCGCGCCTGCGTTCGGCGATGATCGGTGCGAGGTACTCGTTGATCAGCGCGGCGCAGCGGCGCGAATGCTCCGGGTCGCGGGGGAACTCGAGAAAGCCCACCGCCCAGTCGCGGAACACGTCCTCACGCCACGGCGGAATGCCGAGCATGCGGCTGATCACGAGAAAGGCCACGCGGTGCGTGAAGGCCTCCGCAAGATCTGCGCTACGCAGGCCCTGCAGCCGGTCTATCAACTCATGCGCGATCCGCGCGAGCCCTTCCTGCTCCATCGCCTCGACGGCACTCGAGCGGAAGGCCGGCGTGGCAAGCCTGCGGTAGAGCCGGTGCTGCTCGTCCTCCATGGTCTGGAAGGTCACGCCCTGCACGGGTTCGATGGTGATGCGGTAGGCATCGGCAGGCGGGAAGCGGTCGTTGTCTTTGAAGGCCTCGGCGAGCGCCGCGTGACCCGTTATCACGAAGGCCTCGCGCCCTCCGAAACGCGCGGGCGCCACGGGGTGCAGCGCGCGCATTGCGGCGAGCGTGCCGTGCAGCTGCGCCCCGGGGAGAAGTTCCGCTGCGAAGTCGATGCTCATGGCTTCCTCTTGCAAAGGACAGGAATCGCGGGCACGGCCCGCTCCTACAGAAGAATCGCGGGCATGGCCCGCTCCTACAAAAAAATAGCGGGCATGGCCTGCGACCAGAAGGGAAT
>CAJADV010000420.1 GCA_903938575.1 uncultured Gammaproteobacteria bacterium | reverse complement strand
GCACGAACAGTGTGAGGGCAAACAGCAACAGCAGCCGCGCGTTCACCCCGGCGGCTCCTCACCCTCAAGTACCAGGCGCGCATCACGCCGCAGGCGGGCTACATAGTCAGCCAGGGCCGCTTCGTCGCGGCGACGGCGGTATTCCGACTCCACTTGCGCGCGGATCTCAGCGAGAACCGGAGTGGCAGCGGGCTCGCGTGCAACAAGACGCAGCACAGCCGCGCCACGGGCTCGCGGCTCGAGGACTCCCTCGCCCGAAGCGAGTGCCGCGATTCTCGCCGCAAGGGCTGAGCCCAGGTAATCCCGAAGTCTCGCCTCGCCCAGCAAGGACCCCGGCAGTTCGACATCGACAACGCCCTGAACGAGGGCTGCTGCATCGCCCTGCAGGGCGCGTTGCGCGAGCGCGCGATCCTCAAAAATGCGCCGCTCCACACGATACTGCGCGGGACGGCGAAAATAACCCGCGTTCTGCGCCAGGAATTCGGTCAGCGCGACCTCATCAACCGATGCTGTAGCACTCTGGGCAACCACCTGCCGGATCACCTCTTGCACCAGCTGCGAACGCAAGCGACTGTCCTGACGTGCGAGGCCCAGCGTCAGTCCCTGCTGCAGTAGCAACTCCTCGTCTACGAGCCGGGCAATCACCTCCGCGCGCTCAGCACGCGCCGGTGTATGCCCGAGCTGCTCGCCGAGCCGCGCAAGGAGCACTCGAGCTGTTCAAGCGGGAGTGCCTGACCGTTCACGCTGGCAAAAGCGCCTTCGGGCAAGGTGCCGGCATCCTCCACGACGCCGGCGAGAGCCACGGCAACCGCAATACCGACCACCAGCACGAGAAAGATCTCCCGGGCGCGGCGGCGCTGTTGGGGTTTTGCGTGTGGCTCTGTCTGCATGCGCGCAGTATGCATTGATACCGCGGGTACCCGCATCCACAATGGCCGCATCCAGAATTACTGATTCAAAGGCAAGCGCGCGGCATGAGCGACAGCAGCATCGATCCTTTTGCCAGCGAGGAAATCACGCCGGCAATCAGTGCAGAGTGGGAAGCCAAACGGCGCGCCACCGCCGCGCTGCGCGCACTCACGGAACTCCTCGTGAGCACCGCGCCGCCGGCAGCGGCACTACACGCGCTTGCCGACGGTCTCGAACACACAGCCCGCGCGCTTTCCAGCCTGCCCCGCGTCCTGGGACGCAGCGCCTTCGCTGAGGCCGGCGGTCACGGCAATTTCCGTCAGCTCGCTCACGAGTTGAACCCGATCTCCGGCATGAGCAACCCGATCGCGCCGCCTCTGCAAGTCTGGATCGATGGCGAACTCGCGCACGGGCGCGCCACGCTTGGATGGGCCTACGAGGGGCCACCGGGGAGCGTGCATGGCGGTTTTGTTTCCGCGCTGTTCGATCAATTCATGGGCATCGCGCAGGCGATCGGCGGTCAGCCTGGGATGACGGGCACGCTGGCAGTCCGCTACCACCGCCCCACACCGCTGCACACGGAGCTTACTCTCCTCGGGAAATTGCTCCGGACCGAAGGACGAAAGACCATCGTGCATGCCGAGATGCGTTCAGGGGGACTGCTCACAGCCGAATGCGAAGCGTTGTTCGTGCGCCCCCTGGGCGGCATGCCGCTACGCCCGCCCGCTTAGGTCACTCAGAGAAACTCCGGCCAGTCAGCTTCCTCGAACGCGCGCCATGCCGGAGGGCGCTTCTGCGCCCAGGCCATGCCGCCCTCGCGCGCATCCGGAGCGCGCATGCTGTGATCGAGCGCTCGGGTCTCAAGCGCCACCAATGCATCGCGTGACAGGTCGAGCGCGCGCCACAGCAACCGCTTGTGCATGCCCATGACGAGCGGCGAGCAATTGCTCACCATATCCGCGGCAATCCCCAACGCCGTTTCCAGAACATCCTTCGCGGCGACCGCACGCGAGCACAGCCCCCAGTCCAGGGCCTCGGCCCCATCAAGACGGTTAGCACGCACCAGCAGTTCAAAGGCTCGCTCGAACCCCACCAGCCGCGGCAACAGGTATTCGACGCCGAAATCGGCAACGACTCCGCGCCGGTTCTGCAGCAGTCCGTACTTCCCCTCGAGGGAAAAAATACGCATGTCGCACTGCAGGGCGATACCCAGTCCGATGCCGATTGCGTGCCCGTTGCAGGCCGCGAGCACGGGCTTGCGGATATCCCAGGCCTGAAACGACAGAGGACACGAATCTACCGGCGGCAGCTCGGCATCCGCCACGAAGACCTCTCCATTGCCCAGATCAGCACCGGCGCAGAACGCAGCACCACTGCCGGTCACGACAACCACGCGCACCGCGGGATCCTCGTCGCAACGGCGGTAGTGCCGGCCCAGCTCCTCGATCATCTGCGGCGAAAAAACATTGAGACGCTGCGCCTGCAAAAACCGGATCAGTGCGATCCCGTCATGGATCTCCAGGCTCGTGTCATCCATAAACGCTCTCCCGTGCGGCACATCGGTGATCAGTCATCGCGTGGCTCCTGCAGAGCCGCGATCAGCATGTTGGTCCAACGCCACAGCAGCAACAACAGCAGTGCGATCGAGATGGCGGTGAGCCAATCCACTGCATGCGCCGGCGCGCCCACCGCGAAGGCAAGCACTGTGGTGAGAACCAGCATCACCCCATTGCGCGCAAGGAGTGCGACGCCCGACTGGAGCAGGATCGTATCGCCACACCCGCAGTCGAAGTCTGTGCTGCCCCGCACAACATTCAGCGCTATGGCGAAGGTGTACGCGGCGAGAATCACGCTGATGGCGAGCGCACCGATGAAGCGCTGCGAGGGCACGAGCAGCAGACCGCCCGACACGGCCTCAAGGAGTGCCAGTGGCAAGGCGAGAACACGGCCGCCCTGTGTCGGCAGAATCCGGTACAGGTCGATTGATGCGGCAGTGGCTGCGAGGTTGCGCAGCTTGCGCAGTCCTGCCGCAAGGAATATCACGCCGATGGCGATTGCATAGCCCGAGGCAGCGGTATCAAGTGATGGCATCATCGGGCTAGTCCGCAGCAACAGGAAAAAGAGTTACGCCGACACGACGAAGTACAGCCCGTTGCACTGTTACGGAGAGATTGAAAATAGTGTTATTTTGCAGGGAAAACGCGTTTTTTCGAGATAGAGAAGGAGACCATGAGCGCCGGGAGGCACTCTGTTCGGGGAGGCGGGCCCGCTTGTCGCGGGCTTCATGCTTCAGGGGCGTTGGCTGCCTGGATCGCACCGCTCGCCACACTGGAAGCTGGGCACGTCCCTGTGCCCTCAGGACGAGAAGCTTACTTCTTGGCTGCAGCTTTCTTTGCAGCGGGCTTCTTCGCAGCGGCTTTCTTCGGAGCAGCTTTCTTTGCAGCAGCAGGCTTCTTCGCAGCAGCAGGCTTCTTCGCAGCAGCCGGCTTCTTCGCAGCAGCAGGCTTCTTCGCAGCAGCAGCTTTCT
>CAJADV010000419.1 GCA_903938575.1 uncultured Gammaproteobacteria bacterium | reverse complement strand
GCCCCGAGGGCTCCCAGCTGGGCCGCGCGCGCATCCCTGACATGAAACGCCCGATCCGTGGAAAGCGCTCGGCAATATCGGTGACGCCGATGAACGGAAACATCTCGATGCGCGGCGCGAGAGTGATGTCGGCCAGCGAGAAATGATCACCCAACAGCCACGGGCGCCCGTCGCCCAGTTGCGCCTCCATCCAGCCAAGCCGCTCCATCAGGATCGCCACGCGATCGGCCAGCGCGGCATGGTCGGTGCCCCGCGCGAGCAGCGACTGCGCGAGGTGCAGCCATGCCGGGTTGACCGTGTTGGCGCCGATACGCGCGGGCAGCGCTACGGCCGTGATACCGGAGCCGCGCAAACGCTCGCGTGCGTAGGTCTCGTAGATGGCATCGCGGAAGGGCTTTGCCCATTCCTGTTCGTAGGCGATCCATTCGCGCATGCGGCGCTGCAGGCGCGGGTCCTGCGGCACCAGCCGCAGACCACTGCCGAGCGCATCGAGGTATTCGCAGATGACGGCGGACTCGAAAACAGTCTCCTCACCGTGGCGCAGTGCCGGCACCGTGCCGTTCGGGTTGATGCGCAGGAACTCCGGGCGTTTCTGGTCCATGCGCGCGAGATTCAGCCAGCGCACATCGGCGCGGAGGTTTTTCTCAAGAAGCGTGATGCGTACGCGCCGTCCCGCGGGGCTGTTCAGCGCGTCGTACAGGACCAGCGGTTCGTCACGCACGGGGATACTCCAAACCGAGGATTGAGTCTACGTCCGGGACGCGATTAAGGTATAGCCTTGGTGTTCGGCCTGCGCATCACACAACAGATCAGGAGTGCACATGGATATCGGCGTCTTCCTGCCCATCGCAAAGGGCGGTTTCATCGTTTCGAAGAACGTGCCGCCCACCTGGCCCACATGGGAATTGAACCGCGACGTCACGCTGAAATGCGAGGCCTTCGGTTTCGACTTCGCGCTCTCGATGGTGAAGTTCCGCGGCTTCGGCGGCGAGACCGAGTACTGGGACTACTCGCTGGATTCCTTCACGCTCGCGGCAGCGCTTGCGCCGATCACGAGCCGCATCCAGATCATTCCCTCGGTGACAAACCTGGCTCTGCACCCCGCGGTTGCCGCACGCATGGCCGCCACCATCGAGGCCATATGCCCGGGGCGCTTCGGGCTGAATATCGTGTCGGGCTGGTACAAGGACGAGTTTAACCAGATGGGCCTCTGGCCCGGCGACCAGCACTTCGAGACACGCTACGACTACGCCACGGAATACGTGCGCGTGCTGCGCGATCTCTGGAGCACAGGCACCTGCACCTTGGAGGGCACGTTCTTCCAGCTCCACGACGCGCGCATCAAGCCGATGCCCTCCACTTTCATCCCGCTGGTCTGCGCCGGGCAATCCGGGCGCGGGCTCCGTTTCACGGCCGAGTGCGGCGAGAGAAATTTTGTGATCGCGGGCGGCAACGTGAACGACATCGAGGCCGACATCGCCGCTCTGCGGGGCATCACGGCAAACCTGCAGGCAGAGGCTGCGAAGGTGGACCGCAACGTAGGCACGATCGGGCTCTTCAACATCATCGCCGCCGACACGGACGCCGCCGCGGCCGCGCGCTTCCAGCACATCGTGGATGGCGCGGACGAAGCCGCGATCCGCACGCTGGTCGGGCAGGCCGAGCTAGACAAGAGCGAGGGTATGTCCGAGAGCCTCAAGAAAAAATCGATGTTCATGGGCCTGCCTACGCTGGTGGGCGGCTACGCGACAGTCGCCAATTATCTCGACCGCCTGCATGACGAGGCAAAACTCGAAGCCTGCATGTTCGCCTTCCCGGACTTCGAGCACGACATCGATCTCTTCCAGCAGCACATTCACCCCCGCCTTGCGTCGCGCAAGGGACGGATGGGCGGACCGCGCTGAGGAGCGCACATGACGGACTCACTCGGCTGGCGCTGCAAGTTCGGCGTGGTGGCGCCCTCCACCAACACCTCGGTACAGCCCGAATACGATGCCATGCGCCCGCGTGGCGTCACCAACCACTTCTCACGCGCGATCATCCCCGACACGCGCGTCACCGATGACGCCAGCTTCCTCGCGATGTTGCAGAACATCCGAGACGCCACCGGCGCGGCCGTGGACGCCGCCATGAGTTGCAGCCCGCAGCACCTGATCCTCGGCATGTCGGCGGAAACCTTCTGGGACGGCGCGGACGGCGCGAGCAAGCTGAAAGCCTCGCTGGAAGCGCGGGCCGGCGTAGGAGTGACCTTGGGTTCAGAGGCTGTGGAGGCTGCCTTGCGCGCCTATGGCAGCATCCGCCGCATCGCCGTCATCACGCCCTACATGCCAGTGGGTGACCGCAACGTGCACCGCTACTTCACGGACACCGGCTACGAGGTAGTCCGTCTGACAGGGCTGAAATGCGCGAGCCCGACGCTGATCGCGCATGTCTCGCGACAGGAACTGAGAGACGCGGTCAAGGCCATCGACGGGCCGGACGTGGATGCCATCGTGCAGGTGGGCACCAATCTCGCTTTCGCGGAGGTGGCGCCCATGGCGGAGTTCTGGCTGGGCAAACCCGTGATCGCGATCAACACCGCCACCTACTGGCATGCATTGCGCAGGAACGGCATCAAGGACCGCGTCGAGGGATTCGGTGCCCTGATGGAGGAGTACTGAGCGGGACGCGCAGCCATTGCCTTCGGAGCGCGAGATGTCATAACGATAAGCAGAATAAAGCCTCTGCCCAACCGAATCCGACCTCCTTATTTAAGCTCTTGTACGATTAGAAAATAGCGCATCACATTCAGCCTCAAGAATGCCGCCCATCAACTGGGCATTACTAAAGTTGCTGCCTTGATTTATGTCTTTCGCACTAAAAGTGAAAATATCAATACCTGATTTTTTAATGGTTGTGGCCGAGCTGCCATAAACAACACCGTTGATGCCCGCCCAGATCAGGCCGCTCATGCACATGGGGCATGGTTCACCAGTCGTGTATAAAACGAGGTCTGCCCAATTTTTATTACCATACTTGCTGACATAGTTATTGATACAAGAGATCTCACCGTGTAGCAGAGGATTGTCAAAAGTTTCATTAACGCCTTTGGCAAGAATCTCTCCGCTATTTGCATTGGTGATAACGGCGCCAAATGGATAGGATCTATTTTGAGCTGCCATAGCAATAGCCCCGCGCATTGCAGTCTCATGATTTTTCATCGGGATGGATGAAAGAGTGGCTTTTGCAAGAGCCCCACGAGCGATGCCCGCAAGACCAATGCCGCATAAGCAAATCAATACATGACGCCTATTCATATTCTTAACCTCTGCTGACATTGCTCCGAGTAATGTTCCCGGTGGCTGCTAAGGGAGTGTCAAGGTCACGGTGGGCAGTCACCTGCCCCGGGGGGCCGCAGACGTTTCTGGTCTGATGTTCGAACTGGCCTTGTGGCCAAACACTGTTTCTTGAATAGTCGGCAGCAACTGCTCTAAATTCTGGCCCGTCACCACCAGAATGGGCACAACGATCTCCTTGGCGACGGTGTTGCCCTTCAAATGCTGCGAGAGGGCCTCGCCGGCCTTCTGGCCCATCAAGTAGGGTTGCTGCATACCGGACACGACCAGGTCGCCGTTTTTGAACAGCTCGATGAACTCGGGCGTGCCGTCGAAGGCGGCCACTGCAATGTCAGCGCTACGTTTGGCAGCCTTGATCCCCTGCACTGCCCCTAATGTGGGGGTGTCGGTCTGGATGAACAGTCCGCGCATCCCGGGGGTGGCGGTGAGCAATTCCTGGGTAAAGGCCAGTGACTCGTCCGCCGTATAGGTCTGCATTTGCCGCGAACTGCCTTCCGTTACGGCACCTTCGGTCAAGGCCTGACGAAAACCCGCCGTGCGTAGTTGGCCATTGTTGCGCGCCAGCGATAAGGTTATCTGCGAGACGCTTCCACCGCCCCAGCCTTTTGCTTGCATCGCTTCGAGCAGTGCTTTTCCGGTTTGGTAGGCGCCTTCCTTGTTGTCCGAGGTGACCAACGACACGTACTCACCACTGTTGGTGCCGATGTCGGCGATGACCACGGGAATGTGAGCCGCCTGCGCGAGCGCCAGTACGGCGGGCGCAGTCGCCGAGTCAGTCGGTGAAATGACGATGCCAACGACGCCGCGCTCGATGGAGGCTTTGGCGTTATCCAACTGGGTCTGAGCGCTATCGTGACTGCTCAGTGTCGTAAACGTATAGCCATGGCGTTTGACCGCGGCGCGGATACCTTTGCCCATCGATTTCCAGTAGGCAAAATCGAGGCTGGTTGCGAGGTACACAATGTTTGGGGGTGGCGCTGGGGCCTCAGTAGCGGCATGGGTCATCAGGGGCGTAGCAGCGGTCAGGCAAAGCGTGACGAGGCAGGTGCCAATTCGGGTCTTGTGGATAGGAAGGCGCATGGACTTTTCCTTTTTTTAATTGTCTAGCGAAGTACCGATGATATGTGGTGTTCTCTGGTAGCGAGACACTGATTTATACACCTCGCGACTCCATTCGGGGGGCCTATCGACGGGCCGGACGTGGATGCCATCGTGCAGGTGGGCACCAATCTCGCTTTCGCGGAGGTGGCGCCCATGGCGGAGTTCTGGCTGGGCAAACCCGTGATCGCGATCAACACCGCCACCTACTGG
>CAJADV010000418.1 GCA_903938575.1 uncultured Gammaproteobacteria bacterium | reverse complement strand
CTGGTCGGCGACGTGGGCGAAGTCGGGCTGGTCGGACTCGTCGGTGAGGTCGGCGACGTAGGCGAAGTCGGGCTCGTCGGACTCGACGGTGAAGTCGGCGACGTGGGCGATTACGGGCTGGTCGGACTCGTCGGTGAAGTCGGTGACGTGGGCGAAGTCGGGCTCGTCGGACTCGTCGGTGAAGTCGGCGACGTGGGCGAAGTCGGGCTGGTCGGGCTCGTCGGTGAGGTCGGTGAGGTCGGTGACGTAGGCGAAGTCGGACTGGTCGGACTGGTCGGACTCGTCGGTGAAGTCGGCGACGTGGGCGACGTGGGCGACGTCGGACTCGTCGGTGAGGTCGGCGACGTGGGCGACGTGGGCGAAGTCGGGCTCGTCGGTGGCGCATCAGCGGCCGCGGGGGCGCCACCAAGAGGAACCGGCTCCACGCCGCGCGCCGGTGGTGGGACTGTGAAGCTGTTCGGATTGATCTCTTCAGACAAGCGCAGAACTCGCACAAAACCGTGCGCATCGCCACCGCCACCACCGCCTAAACCGGCAGCGGTTGCCTCGAGGTTTGTATCTATATCGCGGCCTTCAGCAATTGCCTTCAGCACGTCCTCGACGGTTTTCTGGGATACCGCTGCCTCGCTGGGGTCTGTCTGGGTCTGTGGGCTCGCCTCGGGCGAGACCGCGACGGTGCGGTTTTCGGCTACGGAGAGCTCGCCACCGTCGAAAAATGTAAGCTCCACACGCGCTCCGGCGTCTGTGACCACCACTTCGCCTTCGTTCAGGACGTCGCCTTCATTGAGTGGGCGCATATTGCCTTCGGCATCCTTGGCGAAGGCGGTTCCCGTGACGGCGGCGACCGTGGCGATAGGCTGACCGGTTGGCATGCTCGTGACCCTCTGCCGCAGATATGGCGGATATGTGACTCGAGACGGAGTCTAGTCGGGCTTCTTGAGTACTTGTACTGTACTAAAGGACGAGGATGGCGCCGGACTCGAGCGTCGGCGGCCCAGCCGGCCGTTGAAGCGCCATTGCTGGGCTATAGTTTCACGGTACGCGTCATTCCGTGGTTTCTGGAGCCTACATGGGTGTCATCAAGAAGGTCATTTTCCGAGGGCACATCCTCGCGAAGCCGAAACACAAGAACCTCTTCCTCGATATGGAGGAGAACATCCACATCCACTATCGGGACCTGCGGATCGAGCTTGGTCGTGCGGAGTTCGAGGAGTTCGCCGCGACATTCCTCCGGCAGGCCGCGGAGCTTGGCGCCATCATCCGAGAACGTAATTACGAAGATGGCAAACTTCCGAATGCCAACCAGGAAGATGTGCGGATCTGGACCGAGTCCCGCCTCCGCCATGACATCGCTTATCACCCCCGCCGCCTGTCTCTCGAGGAGTGTGGCGACGGTTACCACTTTCACTACCGGAACTACAAGTTGCTGCTGGATCCGGAGGAATTCCGGCAACTGGCAGCGGTGTTTGCGGCGGTCGACCCCGCAGGCGGCTATGCGAGGACTTATGCGCAGGTCCTCGAGCTCCTCGAGGAAAACGACATCGACTTCGTGTATGCGCCGGGAAATGCACCCGATGAGGTCCTTTCCATCGCCGTGGCTCGCTACCACGTACCCAAGGTCAAGGAGATCTTCCGGTATATAGGGTTCGCCGCCGGCGGTGCCGATGGAAGCTTCGAGTTCATTAGCGATTCGCTTCGAGTTCTGGTGCAAACCGCCAAAACCTTGGGCGCGGGGGATTTCAGGCGTTTCCGTGCGCTGTCAGGAACTGAGCGGCTGGTCGATTTCCTGGCGCGTTGCGCGCCAGCCACAGACTCTAACGAGATCAACCGTATCAAGACCCGGGTGCTGGGCCTGTACCACACGATCTTGCAGGGTAGCGGTGTAACGGTAGAAACCGACCCCCAACTCTGGCTCTATGCCGCCGACGGTGCGGGAGTTGTGTTTCCCTATGATTCCCAGGGACGGGGCGGACGGCGCGACGCCGATGCCTTGTACAGTCGCTGGAGTGCTGTGCTGGCGCAATTCGGGTTGGGCTTCGTGAAACCGCGGAAAACGAGATATCCGCCGGATGCGCAGGAGCGCATCGCCGCGCGGGTGGAGCACTGCCTGCGGCACGAACTTGCAGCTGCAGGCGCTGTTTCGCGAATTCATCTCATGGGTTCGGCTACCCGAGGAGAACTGGGGACCTACCAGGCGCCGTTTGTGCACGGAAAGCTTGCAAAGCTCGGATCCGACATCGATATCCTGATCGAGATAGACGCCGACCGTGAAGCAGACCTTCCTGCATCCTGGCGCCTCGTTAATCGGCAATCCTCGAATTTCTGCGCCGTCTATCACCTTGGAGAGATCCCGCTGGATGTGGCTGCAGATCCCCAAGCCGTTACACAGGAGGGCGCAATGAGCTTTGCCCAGCACCTGATCGACGCCTATGTGCATTTCCCCTCGGCGGGGCATGTTGAGGAAAAGGATGCATTCCTGCGTCGCTTCGGAGCGCTACTTGTGTATGACCGGTCGCGTGATGGCGCCGCGTATGCCGACTCGGAACTCGAGGGTATAGCCCGCTCGCTGGCTGACGAATATGCATTTGATTCCGTGCCGGCGATTGAGCGCATGTCTGTATCGACGGAAAATCGCCTCTTCAAGGTTTTCATGCCTGAGCGCACTCTGGTCCTGAAGGCTTTCCAGGCGGCGGGGAACTACAACCGGAGCAAGATCGAGGCGCACGCCGTCTATGAGGTTGGCCTGATCGGTGGGTTGCGCGAGCGTGGGGTGGTAACTGCTGCTGTGGTGCCGCGTGTGCTTGGAGGATGTTTTCGCGTGGGTGGCTCTCCTGCGCTGTTGTACGAGTTCCTTCGCGGCGACATACAGAAAAAACCTGAGTACCCAATTGTCGATATCGCCAGTGCGCTGGCCCGCATGCACCTCGCCCAGATCGATCGACCGCTAGCCGAGGGTGTCGGCTTTGCGTTCGACGATACCTGCATGATCTGGCTGCCCGCTTTCGATCGCTATTGCGCTATGGCATGGGATGACGACGAAGTCCGCGCTGCATTGGATGCTTTGGCGCCTATCGCAAGGTGGCATCACGAGGGCGTTAATCGGGGCCGGTTGTTTGAAGGTGGCCCGTCCGTTCACTGTCATGGCGATGTCACGCCAAAGAATGTCATCCTGGCGGGCGGAGAAGCCTGCTTTTTTGACTTCAACAACGCTTTCTACGGGCCGAGGATTGCCGATGTCGTTGACGGCGCATTCGAGTTCTCGCTGGCGGAACAGTACTTCCATCTCGCGGATTTTGCCCGCTTTGACCGTTTCATCGATGCCTACGCAGGCGCCGCGCCACTGTATGCAGAGGAAAGTGGTTTACTTGGACGCTGGGTTGAACTGATTGGACTGATCAAGTTCGCGAAAGAACTGCGTGTTCTGCTGCAGAAACCCACCAACCAATCACTTCGCCGCAAGCGAGCGCTGGCCATCGCCCATTGGGTTCTATCCCGGAAGGTCACTTCGAGCTGAGAGCGGCGCGAGCCTAGCTATGCTGCGCCCGCGGAACGCATGAAGAGCGCCAGATGCAGCCGGTCGCGCACGCCCAGTTTGCTGAAGATAGCGCTGAGATGCGCCTTTACCGTGCGCTCGGTTATAGAGAGGGCTCGTGCGATTTCCTTGTTGCTCGATCCGGTGCCGACCTGGCGCGCAACCTCCAGCTCCCGACCAGAGAGCGTCTCCAGCGCCTTGCTCGTTGACGGGTCGACCACCACATTGGCGCCAGCTGCGCGGATCAGGCGCTGCATGAGAGCAGGCCCCACCCAAAGCCCCTGGTTAGTAACCACCGTGCTCACCTGTTGCAGCATGGCCGGTCCCGCATAGGCATGGCAGTAGCCAGCCACGCCGCGCTCCATCAGTTCGAGTGCCTGGTCGTCGGAGGGAATATCTGAGAGAGCGACAAGAGAACAGGGGCCGACAGTCGCCAAAGTCTCTGCGACCAGCTTCCGTGCGGTCTCGTGATCAGCCCCTACGTAAAGCCATACGACTGCGTCAGGCGCAACGCGACCCGAAACGGCGGCTGGACTGAGATAAACGGGAGCGCCGGGAAACGCTTTTTCCCAGCGTTGACGCACTTCGGTGTCGGTGGAGATCAATATTGAGTGGATCATCGCTCTGTGAGTGCGTTCTGCCGTGCCCGTAGGACAGGCTTCATGAGGTAGCTTAGCACGCTTTTTTCGCCGGTCAGGATGTCCACCTCGGCAACCATGCCGGGGATTATCGGTCGGTCCTTGCCGAGTGTCGGCTGGTGTGTTCGCACCCGCACCAGATAGAAGGCGTTGCCGTCTTCATCGGCGATGGTATCGGCGCCGATACTCTCAAGTTCTGCCTCCAGACCGCCGTAGATCATGAAGTCATAGGCGGTGAATTTGACCAGCGCCGGCTGACCCGGCCGCAGGAAAGCGATGTCCCGAGGGGCGATCTTGGCCTCGAGGAGCAGGGTGTCGTCCAGGGGTACGATCTCGATGATGTCGCGGCCCGGCAGCACTACGCCGCCCTCGGTGTTAACGAGCAGCCGCTTCACCGTACCGCGTACCGGCGAGCGGACCTCGGCCTGCCGGACGCGATCGGCCAGTCCGCTGCTGCCTGCGGCAAGGCTGTTCAGCTGCGAGGTCGCTTCACCGAGTTCACGCCGGATGCCGTTGCGGAAGTCGAGTTCGACCTGCTCGCGCTTGCGCTGCGCTTCCTCGATGGCCGAGCGTGTCCGTGTGACCTGTGCGCTCGCCTGTTCCAGATCGCCGCGCATGCGGGAAACATCGCGCTTCAGCCGCAGGATCTCGACCTCGGAGACTGCGCCCGATTCGACCAGCGGTTCGGTCTGCTGCAGTTCCTGCCGCGCGAGGTCGTGGCTGCGGGTCGATTGCTGAAGAAAGGCATTGGTCTCGCGCAGCTCCTGCTCGCGTTGGGTCAGTTGCTGGCTGGCAATGGCAATCTGGCTTTGGAGTTCATCGCTGCTGCTGCGGAAAAGTCGGGTTTCTGCGGCTGCGATCTCCGGCACCTCGGCGCTCACCTCGGGGGGAACCACGAACTCCTTGCCTTCGGCGATGGCTGCAAGTCGTGCAGTTTTGACGAGCAGGGAGAGGTACTGAGCGCGATTTTCGGCCAGCGAGGACACGAAGCGCGTGGCGTCGATGCTCACCAGCAACTGCCCGGTCTCCACGATTGCGCCCTCGTGCACGTGGATCCTGGAGACGATTCCGCCGTCAAGCGACTGGATCACCTGGATCTGCCGTGAAGGGACCACTTTGGCCTCGCCGCGTGTGACTTCATCGAGGCGCGCGAGCGCTGCCCACAGAATAAGGAGCAGCGTGACGAGCAGGGTTACATGCAGCAGCTTTCGCGCCCGCAACGGCTCCTGGGCGAGTCGCGCGATCGTGGCATCCGTAGTCCAGCCTGGCGGCAGCTCGCTTGCCGGCTCCATCCATGGCCCGAGGAACCACCCAACCACACTGGAACAAAGGTGCACCCACCAGTTCCACGCCGCACGCAGACGCATCAGGGGCGTAACAAGGCCCGCCTTGATGTCGGTCACACGCCCTTCCCGATGCGCCCTTGGCGCAAGGCTTCCACCACGGTTGCTTTGGGTCCGTCCGCCACTATTTTTCCGGCGTCGACGACGATGATCCGGTCGACCATGTCGAGCAGCGAAGTCCGGTGCGTCACGATGACCACCGTGCGCCCCTTGGAGTACTCGCGCAGCTGCACTTTAACTGCCTCCTCGCTCGAGTGATCCATGGACCCTGTGGGCTCGTCCATCAGGAGTATCGGGGGTGAATTGATAACGGCACGGGCGATGGCGATGCCCTCGCGCTGGCCACCAGAGAGTGATTCACCACGCTCGCCCACCGGCATGTCGATCCCCCGCGGG
This sequence comes from uncultured Gammaproteobacteria bacterium, assembly GCA_903938575.1. GTDB lineage: Bacteria > Pseudomonadota > Gammaproteobacteria > Pseudomonadales > UBA5518 > UBA5518. The sequence continues at coordinate 8,580 of CAJADV010000418.1, read as the reverse complement.
TGCTGGTTCACGAAGTCCGTCAGGTTCGCGACCTGAAGAGCGCTGATGATGTCCGCGTCTTCGACCTGCGGCGTGCCGAGACTCACGTTGTCTCGCAGCGTGCCGTAGAAGAGATTCACGTCCTGCGGGACGTAGCCGATGCTGCGACGGAGTTCCGCGGGATCCAGCTGGCGCAGATCGATGCCATCGACCAGCACGGCGCCCGAGATGGGCCGGTACAACCCGAGAATCAGACGCAGAAGCGTGCTCTTTCCAGAGCCGGTGCGCCCGAGTATCGCCACCTTTTCGCCGGCGGCGATGCGCAGGCTAACGCCGCGCAGCGCGTTCATCTCTGTGGCGGGATAGGAAAAACCCACGTCCCGGAACTCGATGTCGCCACGAAAGCTCTGCCGACTCAGGAAGTGCGCACCCGCAGGGCGCTCCACCGGGCGCGACACAATCTGCTCGAGTGCCGCGAGCGCGGTGACCGCGTTGTGGTACTGGGTCATCAGTCCGGCAATCTGTGCCATCGGCGCCATGGCCCGTGCCGCGAGCATCGAGCAGGCGATCAGTCCGCCCAAGGAGAGCTTGCCGTCCGTAATGAGGTAGACGCCGAGGATTACCACGGCCACGGCTGTGAGTTGCTGTGCGAGCATTGCAGTGTGGAGTGTGCTGGCGCCGAGGAGCCGCAGTCGGGCTCCTGTCTGGGCCATGAAGGCAGCCGAGCGCTCCCACCGCGCCTGCATGATCCCCTCTGCACCCAAGGCCTTTACTGTCTCGAGGCCTACGAGGCTCTCGATTAAGGTGGCGTTGCGCATGGAGCCTGCGCGGTAGGTCGTTTCTGACAGGGCGTGCATCCTGGCGCCCAGTGCGGCTGCGAAGCCTGCTGCGATGGCGGTTGCCACCAGAACGGGAATCACCATGAGCGGAGCGATCCAGCCGATCACGACCAGAAACAGCAAGGAGAAGGGCAGGTCTACCAGCGTGGTTACCGATGCCGAGGTGATGAAGTCACGCACGGATTCAAAGGAACGCAGGTTCGCAGCAAAGGAACCCGCTGATGCCGGGCGCCCTTCGAGGCGCATTCCCAGCACCCGCTCCATGATCAGCGATGACACACGAAGATCAACACGCTTGCTGGCAAGATCAAGGAAGAAAGCACGCATTGTCCGCAGGACGAAATCCGCGCACAGCACGATCACCAGTCCGGCAGCTAGCATCCAGAGCGTCTCGATCGCATGGTTGGGAACCACGCGGTCGTAGACGTTCATGGTGAAGACCGGCATCCCCAAGGCCAGCAGGTTGATCATGACGGCGGCGGCGAGCACATCGCGGTAGAGCGGCAGGTTCTCGATCATCGCGCCCCAAAACCAGTGTCGCTCCCGGCTGCGCAAGATTTCCGGCGCGCGTTCGTCGAACTCGAAGCTCGCATCAAGCAGGACCGCCGTACCACTGTAGCGAGGTGCCAGCGCGGCCGCCGTGCAGCGGCTCTCGCCTTTGCCGGGTTCGTGGATGACCAACATTTCGCCCTCGCGCCGCATCAGCACGCAGGCAGCGCCTTCTTCGAGGAGCAGTATCGCGGGAAGGACGGGGGCCTCGAGTGAGGGCAGGGCACACTCGACCAGTCTGCTCTGCAGCGCGGCTCGCTCGGCGGCCCGGGCCAGCAGTGATGGCATCAGGCGTCCGCGTTCGAGCGGGAGCCCCGCGCGCAGTGCATCGCGCGATACCTGTTTGCCGTGGCTGCGGGCTACGAACACCAGGCACTCGAGTAATGCGTCGCCGATTGCTTCGTCTGTGGAGGTGTTGAGCGGTCCGGATTGGGCGGATACGTCTGCTGTAGTTGTTGTCATCGCTGTCCTGCGGTGCGCGCGTTCACGATCGTCGGCCCCGTCATGTCAGTTACCGCCAGATTATAGGCGCAGCCCACCAGCAACGCCCGGGCTTCAGGAGTCTTCCACATTGTCCCGTGCCCCCGGATCGTCGGGTCCGGCATTGGGTTCGGCGCCCTCGGGCAAGGGCCTGCCTCCCGGTGCTGCCCCTGCGCGTGGCTGGATGCCGATATGGAAGGCCGCGAAGCCGGGAAGCACCACCTGGTCGACCGCGAGACCAATGACCCGACCGTCGTAGGGCGAGAGAATGTCTGCCCGGACATTGGTTATCGGGTCGGTGACCGTTCCCAATAACTCGCCACGATGAACCCTGTCGCCGAGGCTTACCTTGCCGAAAAGGATCCCGCCGCTGTCAGCGCGCACCCAGCGTGACTCGTAGTGGACGGGAGCTGGGTTTCCCCAGACGCGAAGCTTGCGGTACATGCCGAGTTGGTCGATCAGCGCGAAGATCCCCTGCACGCCGTGGTCCACCTCGCTCGCCTGCAGCCGCATGGGTTCGCCGGCCTCCAGCGTGACCGTTGCGACACCGGCATCCACCGCCGCCCGGCGCAGGCTGCCGTCCGCCCCCGCGCTCTGGACGATTGCCGTCGAGGCGAAACTCGCGGCCACTGCGGCCACCTCCGGACGGCGCAGATCAGCACGGAGTTGCGGCAGATTGCTGCGGTAGAAACTGCCGGTGTGCAAATCCACCAGGACGTTGCAGTGTTTGACGATCTCATTGAAGAAGGAGTAGGCGATCCGTGAGGCGGAGCTGCCGTTCGGGTTGCCGGGGAAGTGGCGATTCAAGTCGCGACGGTCGGGCAGGTAACGCGAGCTGCGCTTGAATCCGAGCAGGTTCACGATCGGCACGCCAACGACGGTTCCCTTGAGCTGTGTGGGATCGAGCTCGTAGAGCACGCGACGAACCATCTCGATGCCGTTCAGTTCGTCGCCGTGGACTGCGGCCGTGAGGCAGACCACCGGACCACTTGAGGCGCCATGCACCACCAGTACCGGCGTCGGTACTGCTATGCCGGCAAAGGACTCGCCCGGCTGCCATGCAAGGCGTGAGGAGGTGCCTGAGGGGACTTCTGCGCCCAACATCACGAACGGGGTGTTGACCGGTGGCTGTTGTGCTCCTGGCGTCAGGCTTCCGATGTCGCGCAGGGATTGGTCGCGCAGTTGCGCAGATGGCTCTGGCTCGCCGCCTCCCGTGGCGTGCTGCCCCCCTGAGGCCGCCGCATCGACCGGTGCGTCGAGGTCGACTGTTCGCGCCCTGCGCACGGGTGCCGCACCGACGGAAGCGCTGGTAGCCGTCGATGGCGCTGGTTCTGCATCGGCCACTATCTCCTGACCGAAGGAGACCTCGGGCAGCAGGGCGCCTGCAAGCAGGGCAAGGGCGAGAGCGCCGAGCTGCCGTCGCGCAGTCACCGGGCCCATCCGGGCCGGCTCAGCGGCCAGCGCTGGCAGTACGGTTTCTCAGCCGCACTTGGAGTCGCCGCAGCTCAGGCAGGTCATGCAGCCATCCATCATGACGGTGGCCTTTGTCATGCACTTGCTGCAAAGCTGGGCGCCGGGCGGATAACCGCCTTTTTCTTCAGCCTGAGCGGAGCGCGCGCTGCTCGACTCGATCTGGGCGCGCTTCTCGTCGATCAACTTGCGTTGGTGATCTTCGAGCTCCTCGGTGCGCAGCATGCCGATGTCGATCAGGTGCTTTTCGATGCAGTCGCCGATCTCGGCCACAAGGGACGGCATGAAGCGCCCACCCTTTTTGAAGTAGCCGCCCTTGGGATCGAACACGGCCTTCAGCTCCTCGACCAGGAAGGTGCAGTCACCACCCTTGCGGAACACCGCGGAGACGACGCGCGTCAGCGCGAGCACCCACTGGAAATGGTCCATGTTCTTGGAGTTGATGAAGACCTCGTAAGGCCGACGCTGCTCGTGCGGGGTGCCCTCGTTCAGCACGATGTCGTTGATCGTGATGTAGAGCGCGTGCTCGGACAGCGGCGTCTTGATCTTGTAGGTCGAGCCACGGAGGGTCTCGGGACGCGAGACACTCTCGCTCATCTTTTCGATGGCGCGCTCGAGTTCCTCGGCAGCCTGTGGCTTGTCGGTCACGGGCTCCATGACCTTGTAGGAGATAATTCGCTTGGCGATCTTGACGGCCATTGCAGGGGTCCTCTCAGAATTTGCCGTAGTAGCCTTCTTTCATTGCATCGAAGAGATTGGCGGCAGTGTGCATCTCGCCGTCGTACTCGACCTCTTCGTTGCCTTTCAGTTCGACCGTAGTGCCATCCTCGAGCTTGAACTGGTAGATCGTTTTCTCGAGGTCTTTTTCCTTCACCAGGACGCCCTGGAAGGCCTCCGGATTGAAGCGGAAGGTGGTGCAGCCCTTCAGTCCTTTCTCGTAGGCATAGACATAGATGTCCTTGAAATCATCGAAGGGCAGATCGGTAGGCACGTTGATGGTCTTCGAGATCGAGGAGTCCACCCACTTCTGCGAGGCGGCCTGGATGTCGACATGCTGGCGCGGCAGGATCTCGTCGCTGGTCACGAAGTACTCGGGCAGTTGCTCGTCGGGGTCGGTGGAGTAGGGCGTTGCGCGCGGATTCACGAGCTCGCGGAACGCTAGTAGCTCGCAGGACAGCACGTCGACCTTTTCCTTCGATTTCTTGCCTTCGCGAATAACATTGCGTGAGTACTGGTGTGCGAAGCTCGGCTCGATACCGTTCGAGGCGTTATTTGCGAGTGACAGCGAGATCGTACCGGTTGGCGCGATGGACGAATGGTGCGTGAAGCGACAGCCTTCTGTCGCCAGCGCCTCCACCAGTTCGGGCTCGATCTCCGCGATGCGCTGCATGTAGCGGCTGTAGCGGGCGTGCAGCACACGGCCCTTCACGCGGTCGCCAGGGCGATAGCCATCAGCGCTCATCTCGGGGCGGCGAGCGAGCATCTCGCCGTCGACCACGAACTCGTCTTCCATGATTGGCGCCGAGCCCTTCTCGCGCGAAAGCTCAAGGCCGGCGCGCCAACCTGTCACGGCGAGTTCACGCGACACGCGGTCGGTGAAGTCCACGCTTTCCGGGCTGCCGTACTTCATGCGGAGCATGGTGAGAGTGGAGCCCAGGCCGAGGAAGCCCATGCCATGACGGCGCTTGTACTCGATCTCATGGCGTTGCTGTTCGAGCGGGAGGCCGCTCATTTCGACCACGTTGTCGAGCATGCGGGTGAACACGCCGACCACTTCGCGGAAGGCCTGCCAGTCGAAGCGTGCCTCCTCACGGAAGGGCGACTGTACGAAGCGGGTCAGGTTGATCGAGCCGAGCAGGCAGCTGCCGTAAGCGGGCAGGGGTTGCTCACCGCAGGGATTGGTAGCGCGGATGTTCTCGCAGAACCAGTTGTTGTTCAGTTCATTGACTTTGTCGATCAGGATGAAGCCGGGTTCGGCGAAGTCATAAGTGGAAATCATGATGACGTTCCACAGCTTGCGTGCCTTGACCGTCTTGTAGATCCGACAGGCAACCCGACCTTCAGAGTCGGAGACGTAGCCCCGGGTGGTCGGGAAGTGACGCCAGACGATCTCCTCCGGGTTGGCGAAATCGAAGCCGCCGCCCTCGACCTCCTTGGCAGTGATCGGGAATGACAGGGTCCAGTCGCCGTCGCTCTTGACGGCTTCCATGAACTCCTCCGTCACCAGCAACGACAAGTTGAACTGACGCAGACGGCCGTTCTCCCGCTTGGCACGGATGAAATCCACCACGTCGGGGTGGCTGATGTCGAAGGTGCCCATCTGCGCCCCGCGGCGGCCGCCGGCCGAGGAGACGGTGAAACACATCTTGTCGAAGATATCCATGAAGGAGAGCGGGCCACTGGTATAGGCGCCGGCCCCAGACACATAGGCTCCGCGGGGGCGAAGGGTCGAGAACTCATAACCTATGCCGCAGCCTGCTTTCAGGGTGAGGCCGGCCTCGAGGTTCTTCTCGAGGATCCCCAGCATCGAATCCTCGACGGTGCCCGAGACCGTGCAGTTGATGGTTGAGGTGGCGGGCTTGTGTTCCTGCGCACCGGCATTGGAGATGATGCGGCCGGCGGGAATGGCCCCGTTACGCAGGGCCCACACGAAGCGCTCGTACCAATGCTCTCTACGGTCTTCGGTTTCCACCGCGGCCAAGGCGCGGGCCACACGGCGGTAAGTGCCGTCGATGCTGTCGTCCAGCGGGTTGCCGGATTTGTCCTTGAGACGGTATTTGCGATCCCAGATGTCTTCCGAGGCCGGTTGCAAGGTGGTGCCTGGCTCGGCACTGCGGGGGAACGGCATGATCTTCCGTGCTTCGGTGGACATGGATGCCTCTGTGGGTTATTGACCGTTTGTATTAGGGGCCATTAGCTGGCCTCAGAGCGCAAAATTCCCACTCGCCGATACCGGCAAGAGCCGCAGGGGTGGGAACCAAAACTCAAGATACAGTGTAATCACGAAGCCTCAAAACACAACATGTAGTGGCAAAGTTTTTATCGGGGCGCTTTTGGCAAAGTCTTTGCTAAATCCGTTAGCATCCCGCCGCCCCCTTTTTCAGGGTCCCTGGAGTTCATGGGCAAGGCGCTTCGCGTACTCACTTACAACATCCACAAGGGCTATTGCAGCGGCAATCGCCGCTTCGTGCTCGAGACCATGCGCCGGCTCATCACGGGCACGGGCGCGGACATCGTGTTCCTGCAGGAAATCCACGGCCGCAAGACCCCGGGCAAGCGCGAGACCGGGCGTTATCCCGAGCAGCCGCATTTCGAGTACGTGGCGGACACGACCTGGCCACACTGCGCCTACGGCCGCAACGCGATCTATCGCGAGGGTGACCACGGCAACGCCATTTTGAGCAAATTCCCGTTCTCCTATTGGGAGAACATCAACATCGCGCTCTTTCCCCGGTCGAGCCGCAGCATCCTGCACGGCGTCATCGAACTGCCGGGCACCGACCGGCCGCTGCATGTCTTGTGCGTGCATCTCGGGCTCCTCGAGGCTGAGCGCCGCGGCCAGCTGCGTATCCTGAGCGAACGGATCCGCTCGCGGATCCCGGCCGACGAGCCACTGATCCTCGCGGGCGATTTCAATGACTGGCGACGACGCGCCGAGCGCCACCTGCATCAGAGCCTGGCGGTTGACGAGCTCTTTACCGAACTCGAGGGGCGGCACGCGCGCAGTTATCCGATATGGCAGCCGCTTCTGGCCATGGACCGCATTTATTACCGGGGCATGGTCCCGCTGGGCTGTGAGGTGCTGGCGCAGGGCGAGTGGCGAAGCCTTTCTGATCATGCCGGGCTGATGGGGGATTTTCGCGTCGACGCGCCCGGCGTCGTGCCGGACTGAGCCCGTGGCCGGGTTCACCGGAAATCCCGGGAGTCTGAGACGAGTTGTCCCAGAGCCCCGCTGTGATCGAGGATCTCGCCGGCGATCACGTGGACCACGGCATCGCGATTTTCCACGATACCTTTCACCAGCAGCAGGCGTCCTGACACCAGCGCCCGGCGGAATCGTTCCTGGCGGTCGCGCCACACCACCACGTTGATGTTGCCGGTCTCGTCCTCGAGGGTCAGGAAGAGCACGCCGCTTGCCGTGCCCGGACGCTGTCTGCAGGTGACCAGTCCGGCCACCCGCACGAAACGTCCGCTGGGGCACTGTGGCAGCTCTCCGGCCGGGCGACAGCGCAACAACACGCCGCGTTCGCGCAGCAGCGCAACCGGATGCCGTCCCAGAGTCAGCCCGAGGCTTCGATAGTCCTCGGCCATGTCCACCTCCTCTGTCGGGGCCGCCAGGCTGACGCCGTCATCGGGGTCTATGTCGTGAGCCATGGTTGGCAACAGCGGGCGCGGTGCTTCGATGGCTCGCGTGCGCCAATGTGCCTGACGACGATGCCCCGCGAGAACGGCCAGGGCGCCACCACCTGCCAGCAGGTCGAGTTCCCCACGGTCCAGACCCGCGCGGGCGGCCATGTCGGAGACGCTCTGGAAGCGCTTCTCGGCTCGTGCGGTGACGATGCGCTCTGCGGTGGCCATGCTGAAGCCCTTGAGCTGCTGCAGGCCAAGCCGCAATGCGGGGAAATCCCGCGCGCCGCCGGGCAGCACTTCCAGTGAGGACTCCCAGCCGCTGTGGGTCACGTCTACCGGCAGCACATCCACCCCGTGACGGCGCAGGTCCTGTACGAGTTGGGACGCTGAGTAGAAGCCCATCGGCTGGCTGTTCAGCAGCGCGCAGCAGAAGGCGGCCGGATAGTGGCGCTTCAGCCAGGCCGAGGCGTAGGCGAGCAGGGCAAAGCTCGCTGCGTGCGACTCCGGGAAGCCGTAGTCCCCGAAACCTTTCATCTGGTTGAAGAGGCGCTCGGCGAAGGCCTCTGGATGACCGCGGGCGAGCATGCCGTTCACGACCTTGTCATGAAAGGCCTCGAGGGTGCCGTTACGGCTCCAGGCAGCCATCGCGCGGCGCAGCTGATCGGCCTCGCCACCGCTGAAGCCGGCTGCGACCATCGCCAGCTTGATCACCTGTTCCTGGAAGATGGGCACTCCCAGGGTGCGTTCGAGCACGCCGCGGATCTCCGGACTCGGGTAGTCCACAGGCTCAAGCCCCTGCCGACGGCGCAGATAGGGGTGGACCATATCGCCCTGTATGGGACCCGGGCGGACAATCGCGATTTGGATCACCAGGTCGTAGAAGGTGCGCGGTCGCAGCCGCGGCAGCATGGCT
>CAJADV010000417.1 GCA_903938575.1 uncultured Gammaproteobacteria bacterium | reverse complement strand
GAGTTCTTTCATCAACAGGAACTGCAGATCGAGTGGCGCGGGTTTCTTGTGCAGGCTCACCACCACCACGCGTGCCGAGTGCGGCGCGATGCGCACGATCTCCTCGAACACCGACGACACGCCGGTTGCCTCGATGAACACCCCGCTCTGCACCACCGGAATACCGTAGAGATCCCCGGTGCCGTGCTCGCGCCCCAGGGCCTCGGGCACATGCGTTTGCCCGGCGTTGATGACGGCACGGGCGCCGAGTGCCTGCGCCCTCGCGAGCCGTTCGTCGGAGAGATCCACCGCCACGATATCGTTTACGCCCCGCCGGCGCAGCGCCACGATGACGCCGAGGCCGATGCAGCCGGCGCCGTAGATCACCACCTTGTCTTCCGGCGCCGGGTTGGCGAGGTTCACCGCGTGCATGGCTACCGCCAGCGGCTCGACCAGCGCGGCGCGCTCGAAGGACATGCTGTCGGGTATGGGATAGACGTTGTGCCCGAGCTTCGCCCCGCGCACGCGCAGCACGGGCGCAAAAGCGCCCTCCGGCGAGCCGTTGCCGATGTTGTCGGCGTTCATCGGGTCGACCACGATCCGCATGCCGGCTGCCAGGTCGCGCACACGCGCGCCGGTGTGCGTGATGGTGCCGGAGAATTCATGCCCCAGCGGCATCGGCACCACGTTGCGCGTGGGCATGCCGCCTTGTTTCACGTAGCCGAGGTCGCTGCCGCAGATGCCGCAGGCGGCCACGCGCACCAGGATGTCATGCTCGCCGGCCTCGGGTTCGGGCACCTCGTCCAGGCGCAGGTCGCCCGGTCCGTGGATCATTGCTTGTTTCATTGTTGTTGCTCCGTGCTTGTCCGGCTCAGCTGAAGCCGAAGCCGTCGCCCGTCACCACCGGCACATTGGTCCAGCGGCCCGAGGGCGTGCGGTAGAAGCCGCCCGCCGCGAGTGCGCCGCCATCGGCGTGTATCGTGGTGCCGGTCACCCACGCCGAGAGTTCGCTCGCCAGGAATATCGCGCAGCCGGCCATGTCCTCGGGTTTGCCGAATCGCCCGAGCGGGATCCAGCGCGGCACATGGTCGCGGTGCGCCTCCGAGAGGTACACCGAGGGCTTCACCTGTTCGGTCTCGGTGGTCTCGGGCGCGATGGCGTTCACCCGTATGCCCTCGGGGGCGAGCTCCAGCGCAAGGCTCTTGGTGAAGCCGGTGATGCCCGCCTTGAAGGCCGAGTAGATCGGGCACATCGGTATGCCCCGGAACGCTTCGATGGTCGAGATGTTGATGATGCTGCCGCCCGGCCTGCCCTGGCGCAGCAGCGGCAGCGCCGTCTGCGTCATCACGAAGACGTGGCGCAGATTCACCGCGTAGAGCGCATCCCACTCCTCGCCGCTGGTCTCGTGGAAGGGCTTGGCGATGCCGAGAAAATCCCCCACGTTGTTCACCAGGATGTCGACCGAGCCATGCTCGGAGCCGATACGGCCGAACACTGCGTTTACCTGTACGGCGTCGCGTGCATCGGCTACTTCCATGCGTACCGCGAGCCCCGCAGCCTGCATCGCGGCGCCCGCGCTGGCGGCGCGTTCGGGATCTATTTCAAGGCCAATGACCTGCGCGCCAAGTCGCGCAAAACTCTCGGCGATGGCGCGGCCAATGCCCGCGCCCGCGCCGCTCACCACTGCCGTCTGGCCGCTGAAATCAATCATGGAATGGCTCCGCCCTGTGTAGGGCCCGATCATCGCCCGCGCCGTTCGGACCCACAAGCGCCCGGCCGGGTCGATGACCTGCCTGCAATCATGCGGTCCTGCTGCGTCAGGATAGTTGTCGGGTTTATCCGTGGCGGATTGCCCTTTGGGGTAATGCAATCTGCGCTCCCGGGTGGTAATTTCAGAATGAGCGGTTGCACGTATTGACGTGCCCGTTTCCTCAAAACCGCCTTCAGATCGGCCTCTTCGTTGAGGCTACTTGTCGAGGTTAAGCCTATGACGATTCTCATTGGCGGCGCCCCCACGGGCCTTCTCGACAGCTCCCAGACACTCCTCGGCCGCAACGATCAGACCAGCACGGCCACCACCGACAACGGGGACGCGCTCTTCGTCAACGTGGCGAGCGGCAACCTGCTGTACGCGCACCAGGATGCTTACCTGCCGAGTCGGGGTGATGATTACTCGCTGCTGCGCACCTACAACTCGCGCGGTGCCGTCACCACGGGTGGGGCGTTCAACGATGCGCGCTGGGGTGTGTCGAGTACGGTGACGCTGCGTGTTATCGGCACGGG
>CAJADV010000416.1 GCA_903938575.1 uncultured Gammaproteobacteria bacterium | reverse complement strand
GTTGATGATCTGGCGGATGCCGGCGTTCTGGAAGGCGGGGAAGTGCTTGAAGCCCACCTCGAGTGAAGGCGCGATGCGGTCGAGATCCGGCGCGAGCAGTTCGTGTCCGAAGCTCCACGGCGTGGTGTCCTCGGACCACGGCTTGCAGGCTTTCTCGTAAGTGCCCATCAGCATGCCGCCACGCTCCTGGCGCAGATACAGCTCGCCATCGAAGTCGATGGCGTGGATCACCTCGCGGCCGGTGGCGGCATTCACTGCGGCTACCTCGGGCATGTCGGCGGTGAGCAGGTACATATGCTCCATCGCGAGGATCGGGTGCTCGCGGCCCACCATGCGGCCCACTTCGCGCGCCCACAGCCCACCGGCATTGACCACGTGATCGGCGCGTACCTCGCCCTTGTTGGTGATCACGCGCCAGGAGCCATCGGCGCACTGGATCAGTTCCTCAACCTTGGTGAAGCGCTCGATCTGCGCGCCCAGTTTGCGCGCGGCCTTGGCATAGGCGTGCGTGGTGCCGGAGGGATCGAGGTGGCCATCGACGATGGTCTCAAGCGCCCCCACGAAACACGCAGGATCGAGCAAAGGCATCAATTCGTGTGCGCGCTCGGGCGTGATCACATGCGTCTCGATGCCGAGATAGCGGCCCTTCGCGGCGAGTGATTTCAGCCACTCGAAGCGCGGCTCGGTGGCGGCGAGCATCACGCCGCCGGTGAGGTGCAGGCCCGTTGCCTGGCCGGAGAGCTCCTCGATTTCCTTGTAGAGATCGATGGTGTATTTCTGGAGCTTGGCGACGTTCGGGTCTCCGTTCACCGTGTGCATGCCGCCGGCGGCGTGCCAGGTGGAACCCGAGGTGAGTTCGTCGCGCTCTATCAGCAGCGCATCGGTGCAGCCGAAACGCGCGAGGTGGTAGAGCACGGAGCAGCCGACGACACCTCCACCGATCACGACGACACGGGCATGGGATTGCATGTTCTGTTGGTCTCCTCGGCTCTGTGTTGTGTGCGTCGTTCAGGGTTCGCCATCGCCGATCGCGGCGCGTCGTGCGCTCGCGTAGGCCTCGAGTTCCTCGCGCACGGACGCATCCATGGGCGGCTGCTCGTACTCGGCTAACGCGCGCTTCCACACCTGCGTGGCGCGAGCGGTGGCGTCCTGGCTGCCGGCCAGCTGCCAGTTCTCGAAATTCTGCCAGTTTGCGAGCAGTGGACGATAGAAAGCGGTTTCGTAGCGCGCGAGTGTGTGTGCGTCGCCGAAGAAGTGTCCACCGCTCGGCACGCGGGCGATGGCGTCCAGCCCGAGCTCGGCCTCATCCACCACGATCGGCTTCAGGAACTCCGCCATCATCTGCAGCATCTCTACGTCCATCACGAGTTTTTCGTAAGACGCCGTGAGCCCGCCTTCCTGCCAGCCGGCGGCGTGATAGACGAGGTTCGCGCCGCCCAGCACCGCGCCCCAGAGCGACATCTGCGTCTCCCAGGCACCCTGGGCATCGGCGCAGTTCGAGGCACTCGCGTTGGAACTGCGGTAGGGCAGGCGGTAGCGGCGCGCGAGCTGCCCACTCGCCACGTTCGCCTTGGCGTTCTCGGGCGTGCCGAAGGCCGGTGCGCCGCTGCGCATATCAACGTTCGAGGTGAAAGCCCCGTACATCACCGGCGTGCCGGGGCGCACCGCCTGCGCCAGCACCACGCCGAACAACGCCTCGGCATTCTGCTGCGCGAGCGCCGCTGCAAGGCTCACCGGCGTCATCGCGCCCATCAGCGTGAAGGGCGTGATCACTACCGGCTGGCCGTGGGTGGCCATGGCCATCAGCCCCTCGGCCATCGACTCGTCGAAACGCCGCGGGCTGTTCACCGAGATGATCGTGATCACCCCGGGACTCTGCGCCATCTGCTCCAGCGTTATACCGCGCGAGATCGCCATCATCCGGATGCCGTCGATGGCGCGCCCGGCGCCGATCGCGGTGCAGTGGTAGGCGCGGTCGGTGTACACAAGGTTCGCAAGGTAGGCGTCGAGGTGGCGCGAGTTGGCGGGGAGTTCGACCGGCGCGCAGACCTGGTTGCCCAGTATGTGGATCACGTTGAAGTGTTGCGCGAGGCGGATGAAGTCGCAGTAGTCCTGGTAATTGCCGGCGCGTCGGCCGCGCTCGCAGTCGTGCACGTTCGGTGGTCCCGCCACCAGCCCGAAGACCAGGCTGTTGCCGCCCAGCGTCACGCGGTGGGCCGGGTTGCGCGGTGTCAGCGTGAAGGAGGCGGGTGTGGTGGCGAGTGCGCGGTTTACCACTTCTTGGTCCATGCGCACGAGGCCGCTCTTCTCATCGACCTCCGCGCCTGCCGCGCGCAGTAGCGCACGCGCCGGCGCCGACATCAGTTCGATGCCGATCTCGCGCAGGATCCGCAGCGAGGCCTCGTGGATGGCCTCCACCTGATCTGCCGAGAGTATTTCCATCGGCGCATAGGGCTGGCGCAGATCCGCCCACGGCAACTGCGGGATGCCGCCTGCCTGCCGCCGCGGGCGAGCCGATTCGCGTCGGCGCGGGGTGTCGGTGCTCATCAATCGGTCCTCACAGCGGCGCGAGACGGTCGACCGCACGCGCGGTGGCGAGCGGGTCATCGCCATGAACCACGGGGCCGCCTTCCCATGTCACTGCTTTGGCGGCGCGGATGGCGATAGTTCGCCCGGGGAAGATGATCACCTCGTTGTCACCGAAGCCTGACATCGTGGGCAATTGCAGAAGCTTGCCCGAGCGGCTGCCGGTCCATGCCGTGTAGTGGTAACCCATGCGGTAGAGCCTGGGCGGCGGCGCAGCGGCTGCGCGATCCATGGGGCGAGCGGCATCGCCGTCCTTGTCGATCGCGCCGCGTGCCGCGAGCAGGTCTTCGGTGAGGCCGCGGTGGAGGATCTGCACGCCCGCGTGCTCGCCCTTGTCTGCCATCAGCAGCGCGATTTTTGCCAGATCGTCCAGCGTCGGGTAGTAGCCCGCGTTGAACCACGCGAGCCCCTCGCGCCCGTCGGCTTCGCGGGTACGCACGATGGGTGCGTTGGCGATGCCGATGGGCTTGAACACTTCGTCTTCAAGCATATGCCAGGCATCGGCCTGCGGACCGCGCACGGATTTGAGGAAGGCGTCCACCGCGGCACCGAGCAGGTAGAAATCCTGATCGCGGTAGCGCATCACGGTGCCCGGCTCCCAGGGGTAGGGTTTGAGGTGCGTGTTGATGTGCGCGAGTTTCTGCGCCTGCGAGGGCGCGGTGTACCAGCCGTCGTAGTCGGCGAGCAGGTAGCCTTCGTTATCGTCGTTGGGGTTCGTCACGAAACTGCCCACGCCACCGAATCCGCTCGCCATGTTCGCGGCATCGATGAACCGGATGCGGTTCCACTTGGGGTCGAGGCCCGGCACGTAGTCGCCGATGCGCAGATCGAGCACATAGGGGCCATAGACCTGGGCCAGCCGCAGCAGCGACAGCGGCGCTCCCACGCTCTTCGTCACCGAGCGCACACCGAACCGCATTTCGAGCGGATAGGGGTACTCACCCTGCGGCGTGGCGGCGCCCTCGTAGTACAGCGTGCCCTTGTGAAACAGCCCGAGCGCTACTTGCCACGGCGGCAGCACCGGGCCGCCCAAGCCATCGAGCGTGCCGCGCGGCAGCGTCTTGCGCAGTGTCGCAAGCGGTTGTGCCGGCAGGCGCGCGGCAAGTTCCGCGCGGGCAATGCGGGCAGCGGTGGCCTGCGCTGCGGCATCTGCAGACGATGCGCGGAATTCCGTACGTGCCGCCCCCCAGAACTGGCAATAAGGACTGAGCAGATAGGGTGCGTTCTGCTGCACGAACTGGACCTGCAGCGCGCTCACTTCCGTGCCCCGGTAGAGGAACGTCGCGAGTCCCTGGTGCGCGTGGTTCTCCGTGTCGTTCACCAGCATCAGCGGGAAAGCTGCGCGGGACCAGTCGCCGTCGGCTTTTTCGCGCCAGACGCGGCCGAACTGCGGGATCAGGCTCCAGTAACTGGGTACTTTTACGCGGGCGCTTTCGGCCACCATGGTGCCGCGCTCGAGCGGCACCAGAGTGCCGTCGTCCAGCGTGATGAACGCGAGCGCAACACCCGGGAAAGCTTGCGCGTCGCGGCCGTCGACGAGTCGCTTGGCCAGTGCGGGCGCTACGGCCAGTTCCACCGGCGCGATGCGGAGTACTCCCGAGAAGGGCGGTGCCGCGCGCGCGTCGGGGCCCGGTGCATACGCCGCGTTCTGCACCGGTGCGGGGAGAGGCTCCGCTGCCTGCATGCGAGTCATGGGCAGCAGCTCCGCGGCGGGTCCTGCCTGTGCAGGGTCCTCCGGCAACAGCGCGGCAAAGAGCAGTGCAAGCAGCAGTTTTTTCACGGTGCGGGAATCCTCATGGTGGGTCGCAGCCGGCGCCGCTCGTCGCTGGGGCGGCAGCCGTGCAGCCGTTTATAGGCTTGCGAAAAATGCGAGGCGGAATCGAAGCCGCAGTCCTCGGCGATGGCGCGTACGGGGGCCGCGGTCTCCCTGAGCAGGTGGCGTCCGCGCGCGAGCCGCAGCCCCAGATGGAACTGTCCGGGCGTGGTGCCGAGTTGCTGGGCGAAGAGACGTTCGATTTGTCGCGGCGAGAGGCCTACGCGGTCCGCGATCCCTGCAAGCCCAAGCGGCTTGCCCAGCGCCGACTCCATAAGGCGCACGGCGTCTGCGAGCCGCGGGTGCGTGATGCGATAGCGCAGCCCCGAGTCCATGCGCTGGTCATCGCTTTGCTCGCGGATGCGCGGGTGGATGAACTGCTCGGCCACGGCATTGGCGAGTTCCCCACCGTGGTGTTCGCGGATGAAGTGGAGCATGAGATCGAGCGCCGCCGTGCCGCCCGAGCAGGTGAATACCCCGTCATCCACCACGAAGAGATCCGGCACGAGTCGCGCCCGCGCATAGCGCTGGGCAAAGAGTTCCGCGTACTCCCAATGCACGGAGCAGCGCCGCCCGTCCAGCAACCCTGCCTCGGCAAGCAGAAAGGACCCGCCGCTCACGCCACCCACCTGGCAGCCGTGCGCAGCCAACTGGCGCAACTGCCCCTTGAGGCGCGGATGTGCGAGCGTGAGTTGCAGGGCATCGAGTCCCACGCAGACCAGCAGCATGTCAGGGCGACCCAGAGCGCCGAGCGCGCCCTGCACGGCAATGCTGATGCCGTTGCTGGCGACCACCGCGCTGCCGTCCACCGAGGCGAGGTTCCATTCGTAGAGCGGTTTGCCGCGTAGGCGGTTGGCGGCGCGCAGCGGCTCGATCGCCGCCGAAAAGGCCATCATCGAGAACTGCGGCAGCAGCAGGAAGCCGAGGCGTCTGGTCCCTGCGGCGGCCTCGGGGCTCGCGCCAGCACAACGGCGCTGTGCGGCGCCCTGGCGCCGGGTGGGCTGGCTCGAGCTTGCGGGGTTCACCGCTGCTGCACTCCGGGGATCCAGTGTCGGGGTCATGATCGCACGGGCCACCGTTGCGTGATGACGCTGTTGCGACGATTTATTCCATTTCCGCGACATCGTGCCGGGCCAGCTCCACGCCGTACTTCCCGACAGGCTTCGGTGTCAGAATGCAGCGCTTTGCGGGAGGCCGAGCGGGCAGGGCATGCGCGACAACAACCTGAAAGCCATAGGTACCATGCTCGTTGGGGTGGCGTTGTTCGCGTTCCTCGACGCTGCCCTGAAGCGCCTCACCGCGGACTATCCCGCAATGCAGGTGGTGACACTGCGCTGCTGGGCGTCGATACCCTTTCTGCTGTTGCCGTTGATCCTGCAGGGCCGCCTGCGAGAGCTGCGCATCGCTGATCCCAAGCCACATATCGTGCGCGCTGCGCTGGGGCTGGGGATGATCTGGGGCTATATCTATGCGCTCTCGGTGCAATCGCTCAGCGTTACCTACGCCACCTACATGAGCGCGCCGCTGCTGGTGGCGGCCCTGGCGGTGCCTTTCCTGCGCGAGCCCGTGCCCCTGCGGCGCTGGATGGCGATCGCGGTGGGTTTCGTGGGCGTGCTGGTGGCGCTCGATCCCTCGGGCGATGTGAACGTGGCCGGTGCGCTCGCGGTGCTCTTCAGTACGGTGTGCTATGCCTTCACCGTGATTGCGGTGCGCTTCATCGGCAAAGTTGATTCGACAGCCGCCATCGTGTTCTGGTTTCTGGTGATGGTGGGCACCGTTGCCGGGTTGCTCGCAGTGCCGCAATGGCGTCCGCTGCGCTTCGAGGACTTGGGCCTGATTGCGTTCTGCGGCCTTACCGGCGCGCTCGCGCAGTACTGTTTCACCTCGGCGTTCCGTGCCGCGCGTGCCGCGGCGATCGTGCCCTTCGAATACTCGGCGATCATCTGGGGCATTGCGATGGACTGGGTGGTCTTCGACGTCGATCCCGCGGCCCACGTGCTTAACGGCGCGGTGATCGTGATCGTCGCCGGCCTCTACGTCATGTGGGACGAGTCGCGCTCTGGTCGCGCGCTTGATCTCAGCCCTGAGTAGAGGGTGTTGGCTTGTAGCGTGCGGTGCTGGGTTTGGATTGCAGCACCCGCGAGCCCGTGACCGGGGATTTGCAGGCATTGCCTGAGCAGCCAGGACGATACGGGAATCGCTGGAGCGAATCCACTTCGGGGCATCTCGTCTGCCTGTCTGTTCTCTGCGCGTTGCAGGCTATCCGAAAATGAAAAGACCCGCCGTAGCGGGTCTTTGGGAGCACAGTCGCGTTCGCAGAACGGCTGGTCCGTAGATCACTTCCTGCGGCGGCGGGCCAGCATCAGTGCCGCGAGTCCTGCGCCCAGAAGAGGCAGGGTTCCGGGGAGGGGAACCTCGGAGACGTCGTCCTCGTGTTCGTCGCCATCTTCGCCATCATCATGGTCCTCGAATTCCCACTCGGACTCATCTGAATTGTCTTCATCTTCATCTTCGTCTTCTTCGT
>CAJADV010000415.1 GCA_903938575.1 uncultured Gammaproteobacteria bacterium | reverse complement strand
CCAAACTCGCTCAGCTCGTACCGGTCATCGGGGCGCCGGTTGGCATCGTGGTCAACGGTCGGTTGATGCGCAGGCTCGGCTCCACAGCCATCCACGCGTACAGGATGCGTTGGTTCTCCACCCACCGCGTCAGACCGGAAGCTCCGCCCTCTCACACAAGCGTTAAGTAGAACTTTCTGGCATGTTGGCCGGGCGATTCTAAGAAGAGGTCTAGGTTTAGCTGAGCGCAGATCGTTTCCGCCATCTCATAATCGGCGGGTGGCTCACGGAATCGACCCATGGTCGCGGTATCACACAGATCCACGTGTTTTATTTGCGAACAGTTGTGGTTCGAATTGGGGCGCTTTCGCTCAGCGATCCCAGATACCGCGCAATGCTTCAATCGCCCGATGCGCCTCGTCAAGCGCGGTGTCGAGAGTCGCCTCGGCACCGGCATCGGAGTTGGCAATCGCTATCCGGCCCAGTCGCGCCCGGCCCACCACGTGCGGGTAGTCGCCTTCCAGATAATCCGGATCGAATTTCGAGTTGTACCCACTGGCATAGCCATGACCCCATCGATTCACGGTAATCGCGGCAATGTCGTTTGCGGGATCGAAGCCACCGCCGGCCAATGCACCGGCAAGCTGGCTTCGCGTTTCGCGCTCGATGGTTTCAAACGAAGTGGCGTAAAGCTCGCGCCGGCCAGCCCTGTATTGATCGCGGGGTGCCGCGTTCATGTCATCGCCCTTCGGGAAGCGCTCCATGTGCACAATAATCGGTTCGTCCGGATTGTGCGAAAACTCGTAGCCACCAATGCTTACCGGGAAATCGAGCATGCTGACGGCGTAATACGAGTTGGGTGCGCAGAAAAACCCGATGCCGAGTTTTTTCCAGGCACGCCAGTTATTCAGCAATACGCTGGTATAGACGATCGGGGATTTCACCGCAAAGGCCAGTGCCGTGCTCTGCTTTTCCGGAAGCTCAGGGCAGATCCGGGGAATCATCGCGTTGTACCCCGCCATCACGCAGCTGCGCGCTGTAAGCTTGAACGCCTGATCGCCGCGAACATAGGTGATTGCAAGATCTTTTGCCGAACGAGGATTTCCGTTGTGCACCGCACGCACGACAGTGCTGTTCAGTCGGATGCGGACGTTGGAGGATTTTTCATCGAGTCTGGAATAGTCGAAGGGCGCCAGGACAATATCATCCATCGTCGATCCCGGCGCGACGCGTGGGATCATCTTGCGCACGAGAAGACGAGCGATGGACGCGTTGCCATCTGGAAAATGATGAATGTAAGGCTCTCGCGTCGCGTTGATATCGGCGAGTGCCGTGGCGTTGAGCCCTGGCAATCCGAGGTACGTCATGATGTCCAGTGCAGGAACCGCCTCAATGCTCACCGCCTCGTCGCAGGTCAGCCCCTGCAGCACGGATAACAACTCCGGGTCATGAACGCCAAGGTGCTGCGTGAGAAAGTCCCTGTAACTGATGCCTGAAAGATATTCCTCCTGCTTGGGCGCAGGCATGTCGCTCAGGTGATCACCTTTCATTCGCAGCAGTATCAGCAATTCACGCCGCGCGTTATCGCCCAGCGGCATTTGTTGCACGGCGTCTTCAACGGACAACGAAGGCCGTGCCAAGGGCAGAAACTTGCTGTAATCCATCAGGGGGAAGCGTACGAGGCGGTTTTCCGCGAAACGAGGTGTAGCGAAGAAAGTCGCTCCGCCAAGCGCATTTCGGCGAAAGAACTCGTGGTCAAATGCGGTATTGAATCGGGATAGATTTATGCCGAGGTCGGACAGGAGCTGCTTGGCGAAGTCACTGTAGTGGCCTGGATTTTCCAGCGACTGGCCGCCGCCGTAACCGAGCAGCGTTTTTCCGTTGATCTGGAACTCGTTGCGCTTCGCGTGGCCCCCGAAATCATCATGGTTGTCGAGAATCAGTACGCGTGCCCCGGGATTTTGCTTGCTGAAGGTGTAGGCGCTGGCCAAGCCGCTGATGCCGGCGCCGACCACAACGAGGTCATAGACAACGGTGTCGGAGGTATCGAGGCTGCCCCAGTCCTCTCTGCCGGCCCACGCGAGTTGGTGCGCGATCTCGTAGGACCCGGGATGACTGCCACGTAGACCGCTTCGAAGTGGCGGGTAATCGCCCGTGACAGCGGCGCTGGCCGTTTCGGGCGTGTTGGCAAACGTCAGCCCCGGGACGAGTCCGGTTGCGGTAGCGGCGGCCACACCGTTAATGAACGCACGCCTGGATATGGCTCGATCCATGCCGAGCCTGGCATCGTCTTTGTCCATGTGTCCCCCGAGTCAGTGCAATCGTTGATGTTACAGGTTCTCATCGAGTACCCGCGTTGCTGCCGGGCCGAATGACGAGTCTGTAGGCATTCTGGTTCAGCACGGCGCCGATCTGCGCAACCCCAAACCTCATCGCGGCTCTCTCACAGAGTTCATGCACGCACCTGTTTGACATAATTTTGGGTGGTAGTTATCGTCCAGAATGTTCCCGGCATTGCCTTTGATGGATCGTGCCCTATCTGACTGCGGCAGTCCGCTCCGGGTAGGCACCGTGTGAGTGCGGCATGTCCGGGGCGGGTGGACCACCAACTGATGAAGCGAGGGTTTGTGTTGAGTCGGCTACTGATTTTGATGGGAAGCCTCTGGTTGGTGGTGCTCGCAGTGCTGGCTGCCACTTTCGCCGCACTGGTGTTGCGTCCCTTCGTCCAGATGCCCGAAGCCTTCGCAACGCTGCTCGTTGTTTGGGGCGTGGCGGTTGCTCTGGTTCTCGCCCCTGTAGGCGTCTGGATGATCCGTGTGGCGCTTCGCTGGCGCCGCAGGAAGAAACAAAAAATTGTCATCTGAGAACGGCTGATCGTCGCTCTTGGCGGGGCAGAGAGAGGAACTGCGCTGGCCGATCGAGGTCCCCTTACATTTCTCGCGGGCCTGTTTGATGCCGCGCCTGAGGACGAGCTGTTCCTGCCCCGTCCAGAGGTCGCGACCCTTCCCGAAACCGTGCCATGCTCTGCTTGGCTGCCGACAACTTGTCGAATCACGAACCCATGAAAAGGGGATGCCCTTGAGCAAGCACTTGATGCTGGTTTTGACGCTGCTGACCGCCGGTCCTGTTTTGGCCGACACGCCGGCCTGCGCTAGCGTGCTTACGGACACCTCACTCTCCAAGGCTGCCAGGCGCGCGCTTAGCACGCAGTGCCTTCAGGCCTCCTGCCGGCAGGAGGCGCAGGATCTGCAACTCGCCTCAGATGTCACGGCACGTTTTATGAAAATGTGTCTGGCTGACGAAAGCGATCTGGCCTTGGGTCAGGCGACGACCAACGTGCGTGTTGCCGATACAGCTTCGGGTACCTTTGATGTCATGTGCGCGACGGATGCGCAGTGCGCGGATGCGAGTTCCACGCTGGAAGCCACGGCGGCCGGCATGCGGGCTGGCAGCAGGCCGAGTCCCGGTCACACCTTCGTGCGGGTTCCCCGTATCAACGAGTGAGCAAGATGGGGTCAGGTCTTCCATTTTTCAGACCGTCCCGATGACATCCCGCGTCAGCTTGCGGGCCTCGCCCTGAGGTAGCTGTCCACCAATCTGCGCCCCGTCGGGCTCAGGGGCTGGCGGAACCGCAGTGGCCTGCCCACCTGCTGCTCCACCAGTGCGAGCAATCGCATCGCCAGTCCCTTGCGGCGTCGGGCTGATTGCACGAAGAGGTACTCGACCTCGCCGTCATCGCCGTACCGGCAGTAGCCCAGCGTGGTGTTGGCGTCGGTGACGGTGATGATGCCGCTGGCGTGGGACACCGCGAATTCGGGCGCGTCCCAGTCGACAGAAGTAGCGTTCGTCTCCACGTTCACGAGAGAAGTCCCGCGGCGAGCAGGCTGCTGGCACTGCCGACCGTGAGCAGGCGTCGCAGCGGCATGAACCACGCGGGCGAGCTCTCATTGCGCGCGAAAGCCTCGTCCACCAGCAAGCAGAGCACCAGCGCGCCGGCGAGCGCCAGCACGCTCGCCGCGGGCTCGAGGAGCAGACAGATCCAGCCGATCAGCGCGGGCACCACGCTCCAGCCAAAGCGCCACCACGCCGCCGCCCCCGTGGGCGCATCGCGAACGGCAAAGCCCCAGTGCACAGCCCCCACAAACGACAGGATGACCGTCCCGTAGCCCGCCAGTGCCGGCAGCCAGCGCGGGTCTTGTGTGAAGACCTGAAGCAGGGCGCCGCCAATGAAAGGAATCAACCCGCCCAGGCCGAGCAGCAGCGCTGGCATGGGGGTGCGTGAGTCTGACGGTTGCGTCATGGGTGGCTCCACGGATGTGCGCGGGTTGTACGTGGCGAAGGGTCGCGGGGATTGCCTGAGGCGATGGCGTTCAGTGCACGACGAGGCGGTAGGTCCATCGCCCGTACACCCACAACCCGAATGCCGTGATGAGCCCCACGCTGCCCATCAGGTACCAGAGCGAGCCCACGTCATTGGCGGCGTAGAGCTGCGCCTGCAGGGCGGCGGCGGGCTGACCACTCAGCGCCACCAGTCGCGTGAAAGCCTCGCCGTTCGGGATGGCGGCGATGTCGGCGGGGCCCAGCCCGTGTTCGCCGAGCGCTACGCGCGAAATGGTTTCGCGGGAGGCGTACTTGCCGTAGAGCGTGGGGCCGAGGTAGCTCTCGAGCGTCCAGCCCACGCCGATCGGCAACTGCGAGAAGCCGAGGTACATCGCCTTGCGATCCTCGGGGGCTATGTTGGCCGCGTATTCGCTGCTCTTGGGGCTGGATAGCATCTCGCCCACGCTGAAGACCGCAAGCGCTGCCACGATCACCCAGGCGGCGTTGAAGCCGCCCAGGACCAGCAGTGCGGATGCCGCCAGGAAAGTCCCCAGCGCCATGGCGTTGGCTGCACGCAGGCGTGCCCCGAGGCCTGCCACCAGAAAACAGGTGGTCATGATCAGCATGGCGTTCAGGTTCACCAGCCCCTCGGGCAGCATGCGGGTGCCGCCGTTGTCGAGGCCGAAGAAAAAGATCAGGGCCCGGTTGCGGGTGCCCTCGGGCCCGAAAACATCGCTCACCAGAGAGCTGGTATCGACCCAGTCGCGGAAGTAGAGCGGCGCCACGTCCCAGAGGATCATCAACATGAACCAGAAGCCGCAGAACAGCGCGATGTACCAGAGCAGCACGGGATTGCGCAGTTCGCGCAGGCTCGCGCGCCAGAGCGGCTCTTCAGCCACCCCGCTGGCCGCCAGTGCCTGCTGGCGTGCCAGGCGTTCTGCCTTCCCCGGCTCGGTGTAGCAGAGCAGCAGCAGGAAATTCAGCGCGATGATGGCGGCGCAGGCGTAGAACACGTTCGCCCAGGCGAGTTGGCGCAGATGCGCGGCAAGAATGGGACCGATGAACCCACCGATGTTCACCGTCTGGTAGAAGACTCCCCAGGCCACCGAGCTGTTCTCGCGGCTGCAGCTTCGCGCAATCGTGCCCTGCAGGCCCGGCTTGAATATCCCGGTGCCGCAGGCCACCACCACCGCTCCTGCAAGAAAGCCCCAGAAGCTGGGCAGCGTGGCCATCAACAGGTAGCCCACGATTTTCAGCACGGTGGACAGTGCGATGGTTTCCTTGTAGCCGATGCGGTCGGAGATGCCCCCCGTGAACACCGGGACGAATGTCTGCGTCACGGCCCATGCAGCGAAGATCAGACCCAGATCCGATTCCACCAGCCCGAGTCCGCCGTTCGAGACGGCGTCGGTGGCGTACAGCCCCGAAACCTGCCGCGCGCCGTACCACGCGAGGCGCTCGACCATCTCCATGGCCCCGCAGACCCAGAACACGTAGCCGAGGCTCGCCACCGCGGCAAAGGTGCCGAGCTGCTTCACGTCGCGCGCGGCCGCGGCCGAGGGGTGCATGCTCATGGCGGCGGGCCTCGTCCTGACAGGCCGCGCGGTGGCGGCCTGTGTGGGTGACTCAGAGCGATTCCTGCAGCAAGGCAGCGAACTGTTCTGCCGTGGGACGCACCGGATTGGTCAGGGCGTTGATGTCGCGCAGTGCGGCCTCGGCTACGGCGGGAATGAGCGCCTCGCCAACGCCCATTGCCGCGAGTCCCGTGGGAATGCCGAGATCGCGGTTCAGCGCGCGGATGGCGTCTACCACATCCACGCCCGTCGCCAGACCCAGGGCTGCGTGCAGCCGCGCGAAATGCGCTTTGCAGTGTGGCCGGTTGAACTCCATCACGGCGGGCAGGAGCACGGCATTCACGGTGCCGTGGTGGAGTTGCGGCGCGGGAAGTCCGCCCAGCGCATGCGAGAGCGCATGCACCGCGCCCAGGCCATTGGCCATCGTCATGCCCGCTTCCACGGCCCCCATCAGCAGTTCGCTGCGCGCCTCGCGGTTGCCGGGTTCTGCCACGGCTGTGCGTATGTAGGCGTGGATGCGGATTGCCGCGTCGATCGCCACCGCCTTGACCGGTGGGTTCTCGTTCACGCAGCACAGGCTTTCGATGGCGTGCGAGAGCGCGTCCATGCCTGTTCCGGCGGTGAGCGCGCGGGGCAGGCTGAGCGTCAACTCCGGGTCCGCGATGGCGAGCTTCGGCAGCAGGTGGTTGTGGCTCAGCAGGATCTTCTCGCCGGGGCCCACGATGATCAGCGCGGAATTTGCGACTTCGGAGCCCGTGCCGGCGGTGGTGGGAATGGCGATCATCGGGGCGACCTGCGGGCCGATCGGGAGACCCTGCTTGCGGATCACCTTCATGGTGTCGTAGTCGCGCAGTTCGCCCGGGTGGGTGGCCATCAGTGCCACGCCCTTGGCGAGATCCAGCGCCGAGCCCCCGCCCAGCGCGACGATGCCGTCGCAGCCGTTGTCGCGATAGCAGGCCGCGGCGGCCTCGACGTGCGCGGTGGCGGGGTTGGCCGGCAAATCGCTGAAGACGGGGCTGTTTGGGGGCAGCAGCGCAAGCACGCGCGCTGCAAGGCCAGCAGCAACCAGTCCGGGATCCGTGATCAGCAGCGGCCGCGCGAGGCCGAGGATCTTCAGCTCCTTCGGCAGTTGCTCGATCACGCCGAAACCAAAGCGCACCTGGGTGTTGAAATACATCCGGATCATGGCGGGTGCCTGCGACGTCAGAGATAGGTGTCGGCGAAGCGCTGCATGGCCTCGAGCTTGGTGTCCAGCGTAGCGCACTCGGGGTTCTCGACGCCCCAGGGCATCACGACCGTGCCATCAACGCCCCAGCCGGCGAGTTCCTCGTACACGGCCTTCGAGGGCATGGCGAGCGGGATCACGAAGCGGCGGAAGTTGCCGTGGTCGGTGCCGCCGGCATCCAGATGACGCTGACGTTCTTCCGCCAGCGTGGCGAGCAGGCCGCGGATTTCGTCCATGGGGTAGTTCATGCCGAGCCAGCCGTCGTGGCGCGCGGCCCGCGCGAGCGCCGCGCGTGATTTGCCGCCAATCCACACCGGCACCCGCCGCGCGGGTCGTGGTTCCATGCCCACGGTCGGAAAGTCGAAAAAGCGCCCTTTGTGCGCGAGTTCGCCGTGTTCCCAGAATCCGCGCATGACCTCGAGCATCTCGTCCATGCGCGCACCGCGGCTGCGAAAGTCCTGGCCCATGATGCGGAACTCGTCCTCGCACCAGCCCGCGCCCACGCCGAAATCGAAGCGGTGCGCGGATTGCTCGCAGAGTGTGCCCACCTGGCGGGCCACGCTGAAGGGCTCGCGCATGGGCAGCACATAGATGTAGCTCATCACGCGCAGCCGCTCGGTCACCGCGAGCAGGGTGGCCGCTGTTATGAGCGTGTCGGGGAAGCAGGTGTCGTGCTCGATATGGCGCTCGCCCGAGGGGTGCACCGTGGTGTAGCCCTTCGGCATGGCCACGTGATCGGGCAGACCGATGCCGGTAAAGCCCATCTGCTCGGCCGCCCGCGCGATGGCTTTGAGTTGCGAGTTGTCCTCGTGGAAGATCCCCAGCCAGTACTCCATCGCGCGACTCCCCGAAAGCCCTGTCATCCCTGCATGGTAGAACGCCCGGACTCAGCCGAGATAGGCCTGCCCGCCGTCGAGTGCGATGCTCTGGCCGTTCACGTAGTGGCATGCCGGCGAGCAGAGCATCGCCACGAAGCGCCCGATATCAGTTTCGCAGTCGCCCACCTGGCGCATCGGGATGGTGGCGAAGAAGGCCTGCGCCTCTGCCGGGTTGGCGTCGATCCAGCCTTTCAGGCCGGGTGAGGTGGCGTGGGGCAGGATCACGTTGGTGCGGATATTGTCGACGCCCCACTCGCAGGCCGCGGCGCGCGTGAACTGCCGGATTGCGTCTTTCACCGCCGCGTAGGCGCCGTAGCCGCTCATGTCCCAGCGCATCGCCGCCGAACTCGCGAGGTTCACGATGGAGCCATCGCCCTTCAGGTGGGGATGGCAGAGTTTCATCAGGCGGAAGGTGGCCATCGGTCCCGATTCCCAGCCGGCCTCGACCTGCGCGTCCGTGAGGTCCTGGAGTTTGCCGAGCGGCACTTCCTGCGCGTTGTTCACCAGGATGTTGAGCCCGCCGAAACGTGCCACCGTGGCATCCACGACATGCGCCAGCGCGGCCGGATCTTTCACGTTGCAGGCAAGCGCCAGCGCCTCGCCACCGCGTGCAGCGATCAGGGCCGCACTGTGCTCTACCTTGGCGAGCGTGCGTCCGGTCACTGCCACCCGTGCGCCCTCGGCGGCGAGGGCGAGCGCGATGCCCTGCCCGACGCCCTGTCCCGCGCCCGTTACCAGAGCCACCTTGCCGTCGAGCATGCCCATCGTGCCGTTCTCCAATTGCCTGTGAGGTTGATCCGCGCACTGTAGGGCCACACCCGCATGCCTGCATCCGCCGTGCGGACGAGATCAGGTTCAGGCGCCCGGGCGATTCCACTGCGGGGGCGGGGGGCATAAGCTTGGCGCCGGACACGCAGCACGATTTTTCCGGAGCACGAAGTAATGGGCATCTACGCGCTGACAGGTGGGGCGACGGGTATCGGTGCCGCGATCCGCGCGAGGTTGCTGGCCGAGGGGCACCGCGTGATTGTCGTGGATATCAAGGATGCGGAGATCATCGCCGATCTGGGCACACCCGGGGGACGACTGGCCGCCCTGGCCGCCCTGCGCGCGCTCGCTCCGGAGGGCCTCGATGGTTTCGTGCCCTGCGCGGGCGTGGCGAGCCACATTCCCGATCGCGCGCTGATTCCCAGCGTCAATTATTTCGGCAGCGTTGAGTTGCTTGAGGGGCTTCGCGACCTGCTGGTGGCGGCCGGTGGCGCGGTGGTGCTGATTTCCTCGAACTCCGCCCCCGGACCGAGCGACGATAACTACCTCGAGGCGATGCTTGCCAATGACGAGCCCCGCGCCCGCGAACTCGCCGCAGGGATCGCCGGGCAGTGGGCCTATGCCGGCTCCAAGCGCGCCCTGACACGCTGGATGCGTCGCCACACCGCGGAATGGGCCCGCGAGGGCGTGCGTCTTAACGCGATCGCGCCGGGCTACACGCAGACGCCCATGACTGCGGCGGTGGAGAACGACCCCACCTACGGTGCAGCCATCCGTAAATTCATGGCGAGCATTCCCATCGGCCGGCCTGGTCAGCCCGGCGACATGGCCGATGCCGTGGCGTTCCTGCTCTCACCCCAGGCCGGTTTCGTGTGCGGCTCGGTGCTGTTCGTCGATGGCGGCCACGACGCCATGCAGCGGCCGGATCTGTTCTAGGTGCCAGTGGCCACGTGCTAGGGGGTAGGGCGTACAGCGAGTGGGACTCTGTCCGGCTTACCATCGAGCGAACACAGGAGTGTCCATGGCCGTAGATCGCCAGAGGCTGTTCACGTTGGTGGAGCGCATGCCCACCTTCTCGCAGTCGGTGCTGCGGATCCTGGAGCTCACTTCCAAGGGCGATGCCTCTCCCAAGGAGCTCGTGCGGCTGGTCGAGCACGATCCCATCCTCACGATGAAAGTCCTGAAGCGCGTCAACTCGGCGTATTTCGGTCTGGGTCGGCAGGTCACCTCGATCAAGCAAGGTGTGGTCTACGTTGGCGTCAACACGGTCAAGCATCTGGCGATCACCATCGCCGCCATCGGTTCGCTACCCCACGAGAACGCAGCCGGCTTCGATATGGATGCCTTCTGGACCCACTCGCTGGTGACCGGTGCCGCTGCGCGTCTCATCGCCCAGCGCCAGGGCGTGCCCCGCAACGATTCCACCGAGTACTTCATCGCCGGCCTGCTGCATGACATCGGGCAGGTGGTGCTCGCGCAGGGCATGTCGGATGACTACCGCAAGGTGCTGGTCGCCGCGCGCGAGCGGCAGGCGACCTTACTCACGCTCGAGCGCGAGATCCTCGGCACGGATCACGCAGAGATCGGGTCCTTGCTCGGTACGCACTGGAAGCTGCCGGCTGACTTCATCGATACCATCGCGAACCATCATGGCGCCGTTGGCGAACAAGTACTGTCGCCGTTGTGCATGGCCGTGTTCGCAGCCAACCAGGTGGCCAAGCTTAAGGAGCAGGCCGGGCACGGCATCTCGATGGTGGAGCCGCTGCCCGCGCAGGTGCGGGAGTGGCTGGGCGTCACATCGGAGGAGTTGATCGACGCGCTCGATGCCCTCCCGGCAGAAATCGACGCCGCGCGCGCCTTCGTGCAGCTGCCGGGTGCCCGCGCATGAGGCTCACGATGCGCGGCTGTCGGGGATCGATCGCATCCCCGGGTCCCGATACGGTGAAGTACGGCGGCAACACCACCTGCCTGCAGGTCGAGACCGCCGCGGGCGAGACCCTGATCATCGACGCTGGCACGGGCATCCGCCAGCTCGGTCTCGAGTTGATGGCACGCGCGCCGGTGCGCTGCGCGATTTTCATCACGCACACGCACTGGGATCACATCCAGGGCCTGCCGTTTTTCACGCCGCTTTTCGTGCCGGGCAGCGAGGTCCGCATCTGCGGCAGCTTCGATCCTGTCTACCAGAAGAGCCTGGCCGAAATCCTCGCGCAGCAGATGCAGTACTGCTTTTTCCCCGTGAGCGACACGGAGTTGAAGGGCAACATCAGCTACGAGACGCTGCGCGAGGACCAGGTGGTGCAGGTCGGCTCGGCCACGGTGCGCAACATCGTGATGTCGCACCCCGTGTTCGATTACGGCTACCGCATCGACGCCGACGGTCGCTCGCTGTTCTTCACGGGTGACTACGAGCCGCCGGTCAACATCTTTGCCGCGGACGACGAGGAATACGAAGACTACGCAGCGAGCATCGCCGAGCAACGCGCTGCATTGCTGGCGTTCCTGCGTGGCGTCGACACACTGGTGATCGATGCCCAGTACACCGAGGCCGAGTACCGCGCCGGGCGTATCGGCTGGGGTCACGGCACCTACGACTCGGGCATCGCGCTTGCCGAGGAGGCCGGAATCCCGCGCGTGTTGCTCACGCATCACGATCCGACTCGCAGCGATGCCGCGCTCGATGCGATCCACGCGCAGTTGCTGGCCTCGCGCGCCGGCCGTGGCGGGCCCGAGGTGATCATGGCCTATG
>CAJADV010000414.1 GCA_903938575.1 uncultured Gammaproteobacteria bacterium | reverse complement strand
TCAAACGCCTCTACGTGCACGACAGCCTCTACGAGCCCATGGTGCAGGCGCTGGCGAGCATCGCGCAGGCCACGCCGGTGGGCAACGGCTTAGACGAGTCGAGCATGATGGGCCCGCTGCAGAACCGCATGCAGTTCGACAAGGTGAATGCGCTGGTCGAGGACGCCAAGGCGCACGGCGCGCGGATCCTGTGTGGCGGCACACCTACGGGTGGCCCGGGCAATTTTTATCCGCTCACCATCGTTGCCGACGTGACGGATGGCGTCCGCTTGGTCGATGAGGAACAGTTCGGCCCGGTGCTGCCGGTGATCCGTTATAGCGATCTCGACGAAGTGATAGCGCGCGCGAACGCGAGCGAGTTCGGCCTGAGTGGTTCGGTCTGGTCCAAGGACCTCACGGCAGCCGCCGCGGTGGCGGCCCGCCTCGAGTGCGGCACGGTCTGGGTGAACAAGCACGCGGCCATCGCACCCAATGTGCCCATGGGCGGCGTGAAGTCCTCCGGCATGGGTGTGGAGTTCGGTGAGGAAGGCCTTGCCGAGTACACCGACATCCAGGTGATCAGCATCGACAGGACCTGAGCGCGCCACGCGGACGCGCCGGGTCAACGGGTTTCTTGAGGAGTCAGACATGAAGAAGTGGATCGGCTTCCTGCTGTTCGGTGCGGCACTGGCGCACGCCGAGTTGCCCGCCGAGAAAACCGGCATCATCCGCACCCTCCCGGTGCCGTATCCGCCGCACTGGATTCTTGCCCACGACGGCGCGTTCTTCCACATGAGCGACGGCAAGGTGGTGGTGCTCGATGCCGATGCCGAGACCGGCCCGGCCCAGTACAAGGGCATGATCAACCACGGTTTCATGGGTGGCTTCGCGACTTCCAGTAAGCGCAAGGAGCTCTACGTCTCGGAGAGTTTCTATTCGCGCGGCCAGCGCGGTGAGCGCACGGACGTCTTCACCATCTACGACCAGTCCACCTTGGCGCCGACCGGCGAGGTGGTCTTGCCGGGCGGCAAGCGTTTCAGCGGCTTGCCGCAGGTGCACGCCGTGCAGGTGATCGGAGACGACCGCTTCGCGCTGTCGTTCAACTTCAACCCCGGCAGTTCGGTGTGGGTGGTGGATCTCGAGAAGCGCTCCATCGCCTCCGAGGTGCCCACGCCGGGCTGTGCGCTCATGTACCCCACTGGAAAGCGCGGCTTCAGTTCCCTCTGTGCCGACGGTGCCTTCTTCAGCGTTCAACTCGACCGGAACGGCAAGCTCGAGAAGGAAGTGCGGGGCAAGCCGGCTCTGGACGTGGAGGCCGATCCGCTGTTTGAGAAGCCTGCGCGGCACGCCGGCATGGGCTGGTTCCCGACCTTTGGCGGCCAGATGCTGCCCGTGGATTTCCGCGGTGACGTTGCCAAGCCGGGCAAGCCCTGGTCCCTGCTCGACGCGCAAGACCGTGAGGCCGGCTGGCGCCCCGGCGGCTGGCAGTTCCTCGACACCGACTCCACCGGCAAGATCTACATGCTGTTCCACCTGAAGGGCGAGAAATCCTCCCATCAGGATTCCGGCACCGAGGCCTGGGTCTTCGATCCCGCCTCGAAGAAGCGCGAGCGGCGTATCACGCTGAAGCACCCCGCCATGTCCATCATGCTCACCCGCGATGACAAGCCCCTGATGGTTGCGGTAGGCAACAACGAAACGGGCGCCTTCGTGCTGGATGTCTACGACGCGCTGAGCGGCCAGTGGCTCCGCAGCCTTGCGGACTTCGGTGTCGAGACGCCGTTCGTCGTCTTCCCCGCACCCTGAGAGCTGGCACTGACCATGGTGGATCCGGTGATCGCGCTCGGCCTCGTCCTGCTGCTCGGCTGGGTGCTGCTCGACGCCGGTCTCGGCAAGTTGCGCGCCCCGGCGCTCACTGCGGCGCACATCGACGATTACCGCCTGCTTCCGGAGGCGGCGGGCGCGTGGCTCGCGCGGCCGCTCGCGGTGCTCGAGATTTCCTTGGCGGTACTGCTACTGGTGCCGTTTTCTCGCGTTTCTGCGCTGGTTCTCGCCGCAATCCTCCTCGCCGGTTACGGTCTGGCGATCACGGTCAATCTCCTGCGCGGCCGCCGTGACATCGACTGCGGCTGCGCCGGGCCTGGGCAGTCGCAACGCCTGAGTGTCGCGCTGCCGGTGCGCAACCTCCTGCTCGTAGCCGCGGCCCTCGTAGCCGCGCTCTCTCCGGGCTTGCCCTCGCACTGGTCAGGCTGGCTGTTCGCGCTCTTCTGCGGCACGGTCGCGGCGCTGCTGTACGCCAGCGTGAGCGGCCTGCTTGCCAACCAGCAGCAACTGGAGCGCCTGCGATGAACAATGCGCTCCTCGTCTCCTCCGTGCTGCTGTGGATCGTGGTGCTGGTGATGGCAGTGGTGATCTTCGCGCTGGTACGCCAGATCGGCGTGCTCTACGAGCGTGTGGCGCCTGCGGGCGCGCTGATGCTGAACCGCAAGCTCAGCGTGGGGCAGGAGGCGCCGCGTGTCATGGCGCCGCGTCTCGACGGCGGTACGCTGGAGGC
>CAJADV010000413.1 GCA_903938575.1 uncultured Gammaproteobacteria bacterium | reverse complement strand
GATCTGGTACCTGAACGACCACATGTGGCAGCTCGATTCCGGCATCTACACCCGCGGCACCGCGCTCTACTGGGATCGCTACCTGAAGGTCGACGGCCGCTGGCTTATCCGCGAGACGCGCTACCGCCGCATCTACGAGATGAACGGCAAGCCCGACACCAGCATGAACATTGATTACAACTATCTGGCGTTGTTCGGCTCGAAGAAGTAAGTCGCAGGACGGCTCGCGCGCATGGCGCGCTCCTAGAACGGACGGCAGATTCACTGCGCGTAGGAGCGGGCCACGCCCGCGACCGCGTTACTCGCAGGCGCTACGCCGCGCCCGATCGATGCGGCGGATGCGTCCGTCGTTGGCTTCGACCTCGATGCAGTCGTAGCGGTAGCGGTTGTACCAGAGGCCGTAGGTCTTGCCCTGGGTCTTCTGGGCATCGACCTTGGCAAAGCCAAGACCCGCGAGCTTGTCCTCTGCATCCGAGCGCTTGTTGCCCACCAGACCCGTGATCTCGCGCGGCAGCGGCTTGCCCCAGTTGGGATCAGACGGGCCGGGCGTGGGCTTGTTCTGGCGGCAGCGGCCGGCGTCGGTGGGCATGGCATCGCGCACGCGGTCGCTGCGGACCTGCAGCGCAGCGCAGCCACCGTCGCGCTCGCTGTAGAAGTACTTGACCGTGTCGGCGCCCTGTCCGTCGGTCTTCGCCCAGCGATAACCCCAATCGCGCATGCGCTGCGTGGCGGCATCACCGTGCATGCCTATCAGCGAGCGAAAATCCGGGTAACGCCCCGGGGGATTCTGGCCCGGGTTATAGCCACCGTTCGGTTGGTTCACCGGCGGGCGCGATTGCGGCGGCGGGTAATAACCGTTGTTGGAGTTATTCGCCGGAGGGCGCGACTGGCCGGAGTTGTAGCCACCGTTGCCCTGTTGCGTGCTCTGCCCGGGCGTCCAGTTGCCTTTGGCCTCCGGCGCAGGCGCCGGAGCGGCCTTGTTGCTCACCGCGGCCGCCGCATCGCTTGTCGGCGCCGCCTCACGCGTCTGCGCGCTCGTGCTGCCAGCGGCAATGCCAAGCGCCAAGGCCAGAACCATTCCACCCACTGCACCGCTCATCATTTTCATGCGCGTGTCCTCTCAGCTGTGTTGCGTTGTTATCAGCCCGTTCGAGCAAGCGGATGCTAGCAAAGCCGCTCAACCGGAGGCGAGAGCTGCCTGCCTTGAGGCGATCACGGCCATCAGCGCATGCCACGAGGCCGTGAAGGCCGCTGCGCCCTGCCGCTGCAGGTCGGCGGCGAGATGCGCGGTATCCACACCGGCTTGAGCGATCGCACCGAGCACACCTGCCGCCTCCGCACCGTCATCGGATGCGGCGCCCTGCACGGGGGGCGCATCGGCCAGCGCCTTCAGCGTGGCTTCGGGCAATGTGTTCACCGTCTGCGCGGCCGCCAGCGTGTGCACGTACAGCGTCGGGGATGCCGTCGGGTCCTTGGTGCCGGTGCTCGCAAACAGCAAACGCTGCTGCGTGCCAAAGCCCTGCCAGCGCGGGGAACGCTGCAAGCCCCGGTAGGCGGCAAGCGCACTCTGCGCAACCGCGATGCCGAGACGGTTATTCAGTGCAGCAGGCACCTTGCCCACTACCGCGGTGTCCCAGCGACTGACGAACAGCGAGGCCACAGAAGCGATATCCGCGGAGAGTCCAGCGGCGCGGCGGCGCTCGATGCCGCGCGTCCATGCGTCGGCAGCGGCCAGATACTGATCCACTGAGAACAGCAGCGTCACGTTCACCGGCACACCGGCGAAGATCGCCTCCTCGATGGCCGGGAGGCCCTCTGCGGTGCCGGGGATCTTGATGAAAAGGTTGGGCCGCGCTGCGCGTGCATGCAGTCGCAGCGCTTCGGTCACGGTGCTGGCGGCGTCGTAGGCAAGCAGCGGCGAGACCTCCAGCGACACCCAACCATCCACGCCACCGCTCGCCGCGTGCACCGGGCCGAAGAGATCGGCGGCGCGCTGCAGGTCATCGACTGCCAGCGTCTCGAAAAGCGCCTCGGGAGTGAGGTCGCGGCCCGCGGCACGGATCGCCGCATCGTAGGCGCCGCTGCCGGTGATGGCTTTCTCGAAAATCGTGGGATTGGAGGTAAGACCGGTCACCGCGAAATCGCGGATATAGGCGGCGAGTCCACCGCCATCGAGCAGGTCGCGCGTGATGTTGTCGAGCCACAGGCGCTGGCCCAGTGCGTGGAGTTGCGCCATCGGGGTGGAGGGAGTCATCGATCGGTCTCTTTGGATATCCGGCAACAGGGATAGCATTGCCCGCGGCCGGCTCGCGGGTTTGCTGCAAGGAGGATAGCGCCGATATGCTGCGGATGCATTTCACCGCGCCAGACCGGGAGACCCCTTCATGCAGTTCCGTAACCGCATCACGCAGAT
Source organism: uncultured Gammaproteobacteria bacterium (assembly GCA_903938575.1). Lineage (GTDB taxonomy): Bacteria > Pseudomonadota > Gammaproteobacteria > Pseudomonadales > UBA5518 > UBA5518. The sequence goes on along the minus strand of CAJADV010000413.1, from coordinate 213 downwards.
GCTCGGGATCGAGATCCCGGTCATCCAGGCACCCATGGGCTGGATCGCCCGCGCGCCGCTCGCCTCGGCCGTGTCCAACGCCGGCGGCATGGGCATCATCGAGACCTCCTCGGGCGAACTCGACCTGATTCGCGGCGAGATACGCCGCATGCGCGAACTCACCGACAAACCCTTCGGCGTGAACATCGCGCAGGCCTTCGTGAAGGACCCGGG